>JAUHYB010000421.1 GCA_030426745.1 bacterium | reverse complement strand
CGAGGAGTGGGAACCGCCGGAGGCGGTTCCCACTCCTCGGCCGCTGTTCCGGAGGAAGGTGCCTGGCACCGTATTCCTGTCTACCGCGGCGCGTCGGTTCCCTCGGCCGACCGGTGCGAGGCGAGGGAGCGGTCGCGGCCCGCCTCGCGTCGTGCCGGCGGAGGGATCGGACGCAGACCGAGAGGGTCGGACGCGCGCCTCAGCCCGGCGTCAGGAAGTTCTTGATCACCGCGCGCATCAGCTGCGGGTTGCGCGACAGGCGGCGCAGGCTGTACGCCTTCCAGTCGGGGCCGAACGGCACGTACACGCGCACCGGGTGGCCCTCCGACTTCCAGCGCTCCCACAGCGGCTCCTGCACGCCGAGCAGGACCTGGAACTCGTAGTCGTCCGCCGTCATCCCGCGCGCGCGGACGCGGCGGATCAGCTCCTCGGCGAGCCCCGCGTCGTGCGTCGCGAGGCGCACGCGCGCGCCGCGGTCCCACAGCTTCTCGGCGCACGCGAGGAACGCCTCGCGGATCGGATCGGGGCGCGTGTGCGCGATCGACGCGGGCTCCAGGTAGATGCCCTTCACCATGCGCACGTCGACCGGTCCCGGCGCGAGCGCGTCGATGTCGGCCGGCGTGCGGAACAGGCGCGACTGCAGCACGATGCCGACGTTCTCGTAGTCCTCGCGCAGGCGCTCGTAGATGCGCAGGGTCGCGTCCGTCGTGGGGTGGTCCTCCATCTCGACGCGGAAGAACACGCCCAGCTCGCCGCAGCGCGCGCCGATGCGCCGGTAGAGCTCGAGCGCGAGCCCCTCGTCCTGCAGCATCCCGAGGTGCGTCGGCTTGATCGAGACGTAGGTGTCGAGCCCGGCCGCGTGGATCGCCTCCGCGCCGGCGATGTACTCCTCGGCGGTGCGCTCGGCCTCCGCGCGCGAGCGGATGCCCTCGCCCAGGATGTCGTACACCCCGCTGAACCCGCGCGCCGCCAGCTCGGTCAGGGCGCGGACCGCCTCCGCCTGGGTCTCGCCCGCGATGTAGCGCGCGGACAGCTTGCGCATGATCGGCGTCGGCACGAAGCCGAGGCCCTGGACGACGAGGCGGTTCAACATGGACGGGATTCTACGGATGGGTGCGAGGGGCGGCGAACGCTACCATGCGCGCATGGCCCAGGAAACGACCGCGGAGCCCCGCCTCGTGCTCGTCACGGCGCCGGGCATGGAGGTGGCGGAGGCGCTCGCGCGACGCATGGTCCACGCGCGGCTCGCCGCCTGCGTGAACCTCTTGCCGGGCGTGCGCTCGGTCTTCCGCTGGGAGGGCGAGGTGCAGGCCGAGGACGAAGCGCTGATGGTCGTCAAGACCACCGACGCGCGGCTCGAGGAGCTGGTCATGATGGTGGAGGAGTCCCACCCCTACGACGTCCCCGAGTTCGTCGTGCTGGACCCCGAGGCGATCGAGCACGGCTACCGCGAGTGGCTCGTCAGCGAGTGCGCGGAGGGCGACGCGCCCGCGACCTGAACCGACGGACCCGATGCCCGCCCTCCGCTCGATCCTCGTCGCCGCCGCGCTGCTCGTCGCCGGGTGCGACCGCGCCGAGCGCCCGGGCGTGCAACCCGAACACCTGTTCCTGATCACGGTCGAGGGCCTGCGCGCGGACCACGTGCACCTGCTCGGCTACCACCGGCCGACGACGACTTTCGTCCGCGCGGACGGCGCGCCGGCGCTCGACCTGGACTCGATCGCGGAGGGCGGCGTGACCTTCGCGGACGCGCTCGCGGCCAGCGGCGACGCGCGCGCGTCGCTCGCGACGATCCACACCGGCGCGTCGCCGCTCGTGCACGGCCTGCTCGAGGACGGCCGCCGCATCCCCGACGACCTGCCGACCCTCGCGGAGGACCTCACCGCCGCCGGCTACCGCGCCGCCGCGTTCGTGTCGCCGGGCGACGCGCTCGAGGGCACCGGCCTGGAGCGCGGCTTCGAGGCCTTCCACGTCGTCGCGGACGACCACCACGCGCTGCAGGCGTTCGCGCAGGACCTGAACGACGCGGCGAGCGACGAGCGCCCGCGCTTCTGGTGGTTGCACCTGTCCGGGCCGCGCCACCCGTGGTCGCCGGCGCCGATCGCGACGGGTCCCGACTTCCGCGCGGACCACGCGGCCGGCCGCGACATGGGCCGTGTGCGCGAGGACGCCGACTTCTTCGCGGCGCTGCGCGACGGCGCCTTCGCGCCGACCGACGTCGAGCGCGAGGCCCTGATCGCGCTGTACGACTGCGAGCTCGAGCGCGTCGACTTCCTGCTGCGCCGCGGGTTCGAGGCGCTGGCGACGCGCGGCGGCTCGCGCAGCTTGCTCGACCGCTCGGCGGTGCTGGTCGTGGGCGCCAGCGGCGTCGAGCTGGGCGAGCGCGCGGGCGCGTGGCAGGACGACGCCGGCGTGCACGAGGAGTCGCTCGGCGTTCCGATCGTCCTGCGCCACCCCTCCAGCGTCACCGGCCGCCGCATCCTCGGCGGCGTCGTGCTGCACGCGGACGTCGCGCCGACCGCGCGCGAGCTGATGCGCGTGCGCGACCCGCGCGACGACGAGCGCTCGCTCCTGGCGCGCACCGACTCGTGGCGCCCGCGGGCGTTCCCGGACCGCCCGGCGCTCGCGCTGGTCGCGACCGACGACGGCGGCCTGTCCGTCGGCGCGCGCGTCGACGGCGACCGCCTAGTGCTGCCGTACCTGGGCGCGCTGTCGCTCTACGACCTCGCGCACGACCCCAGCCAGCGACACGACCTGACGCCCGCCTGGCCGGACCGCGCGCGCGCCGCCGCGGCCGCGACCTTCGACGCGCTCCACGCGCTGCCCGCGCACCCCGACTGGGACGGCGACGGGCGCGAGTACCTGCTGCGCACCCTCCACGCGCAGGCGAACAGCGAGGCCGCCGACCGATGGTGACCCACTCGAAGCTGACCGTCGTCCGCCACTACGACCGCATCGTCGGCTGGGCGGTGCTGTGCCTCGTCGCGGCGGTGTTGATCGGCACCTTCGTCGGCATCCCCGAGACGCACGACGGCGAGGTCTCGTTCCAGACGACCAGCTCGCTGTACCGCGACCACGACCTGTCCATCGGCGGCACGCCGGAGGCCGAGCAGCTGATCGCGCACGCGC
>JAUHYB010000420.1 GCA_030426745.1 bacterium | reverse complement strand
GGCATCGCGCTGACCGGCGCGTGGAAGGACGACAAGAAGGGCCTGCTGGGCATGATCGTGCTCGAGATGGGCGTCTCGTCGCGCCTCTGCGCGCTGCTGCAGCCCGGCCAGCACGTCGTCGTGATGGGTCCGACCGGCGCGCCGACGGAGATCCCGCGCGGCGAGAAGGTGATCCTGTGCGGCGGCGGCCTGGGCAACGCGGTGCTGTTCTCGATCGGCAAGGCGTTGCGCGCCGCGGGCAACGAGGTCGTCTACTTCGCGGCCTTCAAGCGCGGCGAGGACCTGTTCAAGCGCGAGGAGATCGAGGCCGCCGCGGACGTCGTCGTCTGGTCGACCGACGCCGGGGCCGAGGTCGCGACGACGCGCAGCCGCCCCTACGACCGCCACTTCCGCGGCAACGTCGTGCAGGCGATGGAGGCCTACGCGACCGGCGACATGGGCGACACGCGCGTCGACCTGGCCGAGTGCGACCGCCTGATCTGCATCGGGTCCGACCGCATGATGAACGCGGTGCGCCAGTCGCGCTTCGGCGTGCTGGAGCCGCACCTGAAGCCCGGGCACGTCGCGATCGGTTCGATCAACTCGCCGATGCAGTGCATGATGAAGGAGATCTGCGCGCAGTGCCTCTGCAAGCACGTCGACCCCGTCACCGGCGAGGAGGCGAAGCCCGTGTTCTCCTGCTTCAACCAGGACCAGGAGCTGGACCGCGTCGACTTCGAGAACCTGAACCAGCGCCTGCGCCAGAACACGGTGCAGGAGAAGCTGGCCAACCTGTGGCTGGACCACCTGATCCACGCCGACGAGGACCTGGACCTGTGGACCGTCCTGTGAGCGAGACATCGACGCGATGAGCGAGGACCCGCGGCGCGGCGCCGCGCACGACGACTCGGCGTTCGAGCCCGGCGACGCGTTCTACCGCGGGATCGTCGAGCTCGGCGCCGACGTGCTGTTGATGATGGACGCCGGCGGCAGGGTGCGCTGGGCGAACGACTCGGGCGCGCGCATCCTGGGGCGCTCGCGCGACGCGTGCACCGACCTGGACTTCGTCGAGCTGGTCGCCGAAGAGGACAAGGACCGCACGCGTTCCGTCGTCGCGCGGTGGTGCGCGGACGGCCCGGACCGCACGTACGCGTTCGAGAACCGCGTCGGCGTCGCCGGCGACCGGCAACACGCGATGCGCTGGAACGTGCGCACCTTCCAGGCGGAGGGCCGCACCTGGATCGCGCTGTGCGGCCACGACATCACGCCGCAGAAGCGCTACGAGCGCGCGTTGCTGGAGAGCGAGGCGCGCCACCGCGCGCTGCTGGCCGGCGTGCTGGACCCGCTGATCATCATCGACTCGCTGGGCACCGTGCAGTCGGTCTCCGACTCCGTGCTGCCCGTGCTGGGCTACGAGCCCGCGGAGCTCGTCGGGCGCAACGTGAAGGTGATCATGCCTTCGCCGCACTTCGAGAACCACGACGACTACCTGCGCAACTACGCGGAGACCGGCGAGACCGGCATCCTGAACCGCACGCGCGAGTTCCAGGTCGTGCGCAAGGACGGACGCCTGATCGACGTCGAGCTGTCCGTCTCGCGCGTCGACGTCCCGGGCCAGGCCGAGCCGGCGTTCTGCGGCAGCCTGCGCGACGTCACCGAGCGGCGGCAGGCGGAGCGCGCGCTGCTGGAGCGCGAGCGGGTGTTCCGCGCGATCTTCGACCAGGAGTTCCAGTTCGTCGGGCTGTGTTCCACGGACGGCGTGTTGCTGGAGGCGAACCGCACCGCGCTCGAGTCGGTCGGCGCGACGCGCGACGACGTCGTCGGGCGACCGTTCTGGGACACGCCGTGGTGGGCCGGGTCACCGGCCGACCAGGAGCGCCTGCGCGACGCCGTGCGCCGCGCGACCTGCGGGGAGTTCGTGCGCTTCCCGTTCGAGTTCGTCGACGCGGCGGGCGCGGTGCGCCACGTGGACTTCTCGCTGAAGCCCGTGTTCGACGAGCGCGGCATGGTCAGCGTGCTGATCCCCGAGGGCCGCGACGTGACGGACCTGGAGGAGGCGCGGCGCGCCGAGACGGAGATGTACAAGGCGCTGGCCGAGCTCGGCGAGTCCGCCGCCGTGCTGGCGCACGAGGTCAAGAACCCGATCACCGCCGTCAACCTCGCGCTGCGCGCCGTCGCCGACCGCCTGGGCGAGGACTCGAAGGCCGCGCTGGAGGACCTCGTCGGTCGCATGCAGAACCTGGAGCGCACGCTCCGCGCCACGCTGACCTTCGCGAAGCCGATCCACCTGCACCGCGAGCGCGTCGGATCCACGGCGCTGGTCCACGGGGTGCTGGCCGAGCTGCGCGTCGACTTCGCGCGCGCCGGCGTCCTGGTGGACCTGGCCGAGGACTGGCAAGACCTGGCGCTGGACGCCGACCCCGTGCGGCTGGGCGAGGTGCTGTCGAACCTGCTGCGGAACGCGATGCAGGCCACCGGGCGCGGCGGCCGCGTGATCGTCGGGTGCGACGAGGCCGGCCCCGGGAGGGCGCGGATCACGGTGGAGGACGACGGCGTCGGCATCCCCGCCGACCTGCGCCCGCGCCTGTTCAAGCCGTTCGTCTCGCGCCGCCCCGGCGGAACGGGGCTGGGCCTTTCGATCTGCCGCCGTATCGTAGAGGCGCACGGAGGCGCGATCGACGCGGGCGACGGAACGCTCGGGGGCGCGTGCTTCGAGCTGTGCATCCCGATGTTCGCGCCGCGCTCCACTCCCGCGGGGCGGACGGACCAGCCTTCGCAAGGAGAGACGCAGTGACCGAGAGCCGCCGCGCCATTCGGCTGTACCTCGTCGACGACCAGGCGATGATCCGCGCCGCGTTCAAGAGCCTGCTGTCGCAGGACGCGCGCTTCGAGATCCTGGGCGACAGCGGCGACCCGCGCGTCGCGCTGGGCGAGATCCTGGCGCTGGAGCCGGACATCGTCCTGATGGACATCACGATGCCCGGCCTGTCGGGGATCGACGCGGTGGGGCAGATGCGCAAGCAGGGCTCGAAGGCGAAGGTCGTCATGTTGACGCACCACGAGGGCGAGCGCTTCGTGGAGCAGGCGCTGCAAGCCGGCGCGGACGGGTACCTGTCGAAGGACTCGGACCCCGCGGAGCTCGCGCTGGCGCTGGAAGC
>JAUHYB010000047.1 GCA_030426745.1 bacterium | reverse complement strand
ATCTCACCGCTGGTCCGCTATTCCGGCGGAAGGTGCCTGGCACCGTAGTCCTGTCCAGCGCATGGAACACGAGATGACGAACTCCTGCGAACGCGAGGCGCCCCGCACGCGCATCAAGGTCTGCTGCATCCGCGACGTCGACGAGGCGCGGCTGGCGGTGTCGCTCGGCGCGGACGCGCTGGGGCTGGTCGGTCCGATGCCGTCCGGGCCGGGCGTGATCGACGTCGACACGGCCGCCGCGGTCGCGGCCGCCGCGCCGCCGAGCGTCGCGACCTTCTGGCTGACCTCGGAGTCGACGGCGGACGGCATCGCGGCGGAGCTCGAGCGCGTGCGCCCGACCTGCGTGCAGATCGTGCGGCACGTCGACCCCGCGGTGCACGACGCGCTCGCCGACCGCGCGCCCTACGTGCGGCGCGTCCAGGTGCTGCACGTCGAGGGCGCGGCGACGGCGGACCTCGCGCGGGAGTACGAGGCGCGCGCGCATGCGCTGCTGCTCGACTCCGGCCGCCCGGGCGCGGCGACCGCCGAGCTGGGCGGGACCGGCCGCGTGCACGACTGGGCGGTCAGTCGCGCGATCGTCGAGCGCTCGCCGTTGCCCGTCTTCCTCGCGGGCGGCCTGTCACCGTCGAACGTCGCGAGCGCGATCCGCGAGGTGCGTCCGTTCGGCGTGGACCTGTGCAGCGGCGTGCGTCGCGAGGGTCGGCTCGACGCCGAGCTCCTGCGCGCGTTCGTCGCCGGCGCGCGCGCGTAGTCCCGCGCGAACCCGCGGGCCGCTACGACCCCAGCAGGCGCTCGCGCAGCTCCACCGCCGCGGCCGCCGGGTCCGGCGCGCCCAGGATCGCCGCGCTGACCGCGATCCGCCCCACGCGCGTCAGCTCGCCCGCGTTCGACGCGTCGATGCCGCCGATGGCGAACAGCGGCACCATCGACTCCTCGGTCGCGCGGATCGCGGCCGCGGCGCCGTGCGCCTCGTCGACGCCCTTCGTCGCCGTCGCGTGGACCGGGCCGAAGCCGATGTAGTCGACGTCCAGGGTGCTCGCCTCCGCCACCTGCGCGGCGTCGTGGGTCGACAGCCCGACGAGCGGGTCGGGGCCCAGCACGCGGCGCGCGTCGTGGACCGGCGTGTCGTCCTGGCCCAGGTGCACCCCGGCGCAGCCGTGCTTCAG
Organism: bacterium; assembly: GCA_030426745.1. Classification (GTDB taxonomy): domain Bacteria; phylum Planctomycetota; class UBA1135; order UBA1135; genus JACKHV01. The sequence continues at coordinate 15,409 of JAUHYB010000047.1, read as the reverse complement.
GAGCGCGACCGCGACGTCGACGCGGTCGTCGACCATCACCAGCGGCTTCCTGTCGGCGCTCGCCACGGCCTCGATCACGCGCCGCGTCCAGTCGTAGCTCGCGGCGGCCTCGGCGGGGGCGCCGGCGCCCCCGCGGCCCAGGGGCTTCGGCCGGACCTGGATCACGTCGACCAGCTCGCGGACCGCCTCGACCACCACCAGGGGGTCGCGGTCGCCGCAGGCCTCCGGCGTGAAGATCAGCATCAGGCGGGCGAGGGCGAGGCGCTCGCGGAAGAAGCCGGGGTCGGGAGAGAGGGGGGGCATGGCGTCGGGAGGGGGCGCGGAGGGCCCTGGGCGGCCTCGGCGGGCGCATCCTGGCCTCGCAGGGGCTTCGAGACGCCCGAAATCCTGATTTCCGGGGCCTTCCGGCACAACTCGGGGCCAGGGGGTATCTAGGAGTAGGCGCTGCGCGAACCGACTCTCTCTGCGGTCCCTCGGACCGCTCGCGCGCCGGGCTCGGTCCCTGGACCGCCGTGTTCCTCCCCGCGGCGGCCGCTACGGACCGAGCCCCCCTCCCTCCCCCCGATCCCCCGCACCATGTCGATCCTTCGCCCCCTTCGTGCCCGCGCCGCGGCCGCGCTGCTCCTCGCATCTCCCGCCGCCGCCCAGCAGTTCGTCGCGCAGACGAACCTCTTCCCGGGCACGGCGCGCTGGTCCGAGGGCGTCGAGTGCGCGGACATCGACAACGACGGGGACCTCGACGTGTTCTTCGCGGAGGGCGACGGCTTCTCCACCGCGGGGGCGGCGCGGCAGAACCGCCTGTACGTGAACCAGCTCGTCCCTTCGGGGACGTTGTCGTTCACGGACGAGAGCGTCGCGCGATTGGGCGCGAACAGCTCGAACGCGAAGGCGGCCGTGACCGCCGACGTGAACGGCGACGGATGGGTCGACGTGCTGTACGTCAACGCGTTCAACCTGCAGACGCCGTACCTGTACATCAACCAGGGCGCGACGAACCCCGGGCACTTCACGCTGGAGAGCGCGACGCGCGGGCTGACCGAGGCGCTGAACGCGTCGGGCGCGCAGTTCGGCGACCTGGACGACGACGGCGACCTCGACCTGGTGATCGTCGACTCGGGCTCCAGCCTGCTGGGCGGCGGCGGCGGCAAGCCGCGGCTGTACTGGAACGACGGCGCGGGCAACTTCACCGAGGAGAGCGGCGCCGGCTGGAACCCGTCGACCAAGCGCGCGCACATGGACGTGCAGCTGTGCGACATCGACGGCGACTTCGACCTCGACTTCCTCGGGGCGTGCCGCGCGTCGAACGCGGGCGGCAACCACTACCTGCTCGTGAACGAGGGCGGCGGGACGTTCACCGAGCAGTCCGGCTTGCTGCCGTCGACGTCGTCGAACTGCTACGAGCTCGAGGTCGGCGACCTGGACGGCGACACGGACCTCGACCTGTTCTTCGTCAGCCTGTCGGGCTTCGCGGAGGGCGCCGTGCGCAACGAGCTGTCGAACGGGACGCTCTCGTTCGCGACGATCCCCGGCAACCTCGGCGGGGACGACGACAACGAGGTCGTGCTGTTCGACGCCGACGACGACGGCGACTACGACGCGTTCATCGGCTCGCTGGGGTCGCGCGAGAAGCTGTGGCGCAACAACGGCGACGGCACCTTCGCGAACGCGACCACCGAAGTGCAGGCGGTCAGCGACCCGACGCTGGACCTGACGGCCGCCGACCTCGACAACGACGGCGACTACGACCTGATCAGCTCGCAGGGTGAGGGCTTCCCGCAGTCGGCGTGGACGAACAAGGTCTACCGCAACGACGGCCCGGCCGACTCGCGCGCGCCGATCGTCGTGGCCGAGACGGCCGCGGAGGCCGGCGGCGCGCTCGTCGCGAAGGCGCGCGTCCGCGACGCGGTGCGCGACGACGCGAAGGACTGGGTCCGCGGCACGGCGCACTACGTGGTCGGCCCGCTCGCCGGGCCGGTCGGCGTCGCGTTGCGCGGCCAGGGCCCCGCGCCCGACGACCTCGCGGTCGCCGCGGGCACGCGCGTCAGCTTCACGAACCACACGGGCGCGCCGGTCTCGGTCGTCGGCACGACCGCGCCGTGGACCTTCGACTCGGGCGACATCGCGCCCGGCGCGTCGTGGTCGCGCGTCTTCGTGCGCCCGGGCGTCTACGACTACGAGGTCACGGGCGGCGCGACGGGCAGCGTGACGGTGTCCGGATCCGCGACGTCGGCGGACGGCCTGCGCATGGGCGGCGACCTGCACCGCTTCGCGCTGCCGGCGGGCGTCGCGATCGCCTGGGAGCTGGAGTTCGTGGACTGGGCGGGCAACACCGGCGTCGGCGAGGCGCACCGCGTCGATCCGACCCTCGGCTCGACGGTCTGCTTCGGCGACGGCTCGGTCGGCCTGTGCCCCTGCGGCAACACCTCCGCGCCCGGCGCCGAGCAGGGCTGCCGCAACTCGACCGGCGTCGGCGCGACGCTGCTGGCGAGCGGCTCGGTCTCCGTCGCGAACGACGACCTCGTGCTGCACGCCGCCGGCGCGCGCCCGAACCAGCCGGGCATGATGCTGCAAGGCGTCGTGCCGACCGCGCTGTCGTTCAAGGACGGCATGCTGTGCGTCGGCAGCCCGACCGAGCGCCTGGAAGTCGTGTTGCTCGACGCCGACGGCGCGGGGTCGAGCACCGGTTCGATCGTCACCGCGGGCGCGGTGCAGCCCGGCTTCAAGCGCACGTACCAGTTCTGGTACCGCGACCCGGCGCTGTCGCCCTGCGGCACCGGCAGCAACTTCTCGAGCGCGCTGATCATCGACTGGCTGTGATCCCGGGGGCGTGCGGCGCCGCCCCGGACCGTAGACTCTCGCGCATGCTGCTCTCGCTCCCCCTGCTGCTCGGCGCCGGAGACGCGCTGTTCGTCGAGGTCGGCGCGGACGCGCTGCCGGGCGTGACGACGACCTGCGGCTCGCTCGAGAAGGACTGGATCCTCGAGGTGAACGGCGGCGGCGTGCTGCTGGAGGACTTCGACGGGGACGGCGACGTCGACTGCGTGATCGTCGACGGGTCGACCCTCGAACGCGTCGAGGCCGGCGAACCGTCCCTGCCCGCGCGGCTGTTCCTGAACGACGGCTCCGGCCGCTTCACGCCCGCCGGTGACGCGTGGGCGATCGAGGGCGGTCGCTGGGGGATGGGCGGCGCGGTCGGCGACGTGAACGGCGACGGCTGGCCGGACCTCCTCGTGACGCACTGGGGCGGCGACCGGCTGTACCTGAACGAGGGCGGCGAGGGCTTCCGCGACGCGACCGAAGGATCCGGGCTCGCGGGCGAACGCTGGGGGACCAGCGCCGCCTTCCTCGACGCGGACGGCGACGGCAACCTCGACCTGTACGTCGTGAACTACCTCGCGTTCGACACGGACGACGTGCAGCCGCGCGGCTCGGGGTGCACGTGGAAGGGGCACGAGGTGATGTGCGGCCCCGAGGGCCTGGTGCCGGTGCACGACCAGTTCTACCGCGGCAAGGGCGACGGCACCTTCGTCGAGGAGTCGCTCGCGCGCGGCCTGAAGCCGCAACGCGCGGGCTTCGGCCTGGGCGTCGTGACGCTCGACTACGACGCGGACGGCGACACCGACCTGTACGTGTCGAACGACTCGACGCCGAACTTCCTGTGGGAGAACCGGGGCGACGGCACCTTCGAGGAGGTCGGCTTCCGCCGCGGCGCCAGCCACGACGCGAACGGCAAGGAACAGGCGGGCATGGGCATCGCGTGCGGCGACCTGGACGGCGACGGCAAGCCGGACCTGTTCGTCACGAACTTCTCGGGCGAGAACAACGCGCTGTACCGCTCCTCGAAGCGCGGCGGGTTCCGCGAGCGCTCGGCGCGCGCCGGGCTCGGCGGCCCGAGCATCCCGCGCCTGGGCTGGGGCACGTCGATGGCGGACTTCGACCTGGACGGCGCGCTCGACCTGGTGGTGTTCAACGGCCACGTCTATCCGCAGGCGGACAAGGCGGGGACCGACACGAGCTACGCGCAGGCCGACCAGCTGTTCCGCGGGACGCCGGACGGGCGCTTCGCCGAGGAGCCGCTCGTGGACGGCCCCGACGTCGTGTCGCGCGCGTCGGCGGCGGCGGACCTGGACGGCGACGGCGACGTGGACCTCGTCGCGCTGTCGATCGAAGGACCGGTGCGCGTGTTGATGAACCGCGCGAACGACGCGGGCGACCGGCGGTGGTTGCGCGTGCGGCTCGTCGGCGCGGACGGGAACACGGCGGCGATCGGCGCGCGGGTGACGGTCGAGTGGGAGGGCGGTTCGCGCACGGCCGACGTGCGCAGCGCCGGCGGGTACCAGGCGGCTGTGCCGGCCGAGGCGCACTTCGGGCTGGGCGACGTCGCGGAGGTCGACGCGCTGGTCGTGCGCTGGCCGTCGGGGCGCGAGCAGCGCGTCGCCGCGCCGGAGATCGACCGCGTGCTGACGATCGAGGAGCCGGCGGAGTGATCGCGCGCTTCGGGATCGCGGCGGCGCTCGCGCTGGGCGCGGCGGATGCGTCGGCGGCGCTCGCGCAGGAGGCCGAGGGATCGGCCGCGGACGCCGACGAGCAGCAAGCCGCGCCGACCGCGACCGACCCGGTGCTCGAGCGCACGCCCGACGAGTGGCCGCGCGCCGCGGAGGATCGCTGGGCCGAGTGGACGCCGGAGACGCGCCCGACCGACGCGGTGCTCACGCGCATGCGCGACGCGGCGATCGCCTACTCGCGCGGCGACCTGCCCGCGTCGCTCGCGCAGCTCTTCGCGCTGCTCGACGAGGCGCCCGACTACCCGCCCGCGCTGTACCAGGCGGGCGCGATCTACTTCCGGCTGCGGCGATACGGCGACGCGGCCTACGCGATGCGGCGCTACCTGGACGTCGCGCCGGCGCGCGTCGCGGACACGCGCGCGCTGGGCCACGCGCTGTACACGCTGGGCGAGTACGCCGAGGCGGCCGCGCACTACCGGCGCGTGATCGACGCCGGCGGCGAGCACCCCGAGGCGTTGCGCGGGCTGGCCCTGTCGACGTGGCGCGTCGGCGATCCGGACGCGGCGCTCGCGCTGCTCGACCGCGTGCTGGAGCTGGACCCGACGCACGCGGAGGCCGAGCTGTGGCGGGCGCGCATCCTGTACGACGAGGAGCTCGTCGAGGAGGCGCTGGTCGCCGCCGAGGCCGCGCGCGAGCGCGACCCCTACGAGCCGCAGGCGTGGTTCCTGCTGGCGCGGCTGCGCTACGAGCTGGGCGACGAGGAGGCGGCGGAGGAGGCGCAGGCGCGCTTCCTGCAGCTGGACCGCGTCGAGCAGGAGGCGCGCGTGCTCGAGTCGCAGCTCCTGTACGCGCCGCACCAGCCGGCGCTGCGCTCGCGGCTCGTCGAGCTGCGCGCGAGCACCGAAGACCTGCCCGCGGTGCGAGAGGCGCTCGCGGAGTGGATGCAGCTGCGGCCGGAGGACCGCGTGCTGCGCGTGTACGCGCTCGACGTGCTCGAGCAGCTCGGCGATCGCGAGGGCGCCGACCTCGCGGCGGAGTCCCTGCGCCGCGTGGCGGAGGACGACCTCGACGCGTGGGTGCGCCTGGCGCGCTACTACGCGACGACCCGCCAGCGCGCGAAGCAGGTCGAGGCCGAACGCCGCGCCGCCGCGCTGCGGTGAGGAACGCGACGGCTCCGCGACGCGAGGTCGCCACCCAAGGCGAAAGGAGCCCGTGGGAGGGCTCCTTCCTGGTGGGGGGCTCGTGTCGCGCGCGGCGCCGTGCCGTGCCGCGCGCGGGGGAGTGGGGCGGGTCAGGGAGTCATGGGAACGCGGGGAGCGCGTGGGAGCGGGGACCCGGGGCTGCGGTGATCAGGCCGATTCCTTGCCGCGGTTCTTGCGGGGGCGTCCGCCCTTCGGGCGTCGGGCCTCGAGCGTCTGGTGGAAGCTCTTCCAGTCTTCCTTGCTGAACAGGTGCACCTCGTTGCCGCACTCGACGCAGAAGCTGGAGTCGACGCTCATCAGGTAGCTGACGTACTTGTCGCAGCAGTTGCAGTACTTCTTGTCGCTGTAGAAGTTCGAGTGGTTCATCGTGTGCTCCTGGCGGTGTGGTGCTCGGTGTCGGTGCCTCGCGGTGTCGGCGAGGGGACTGGAGCAGCCGGGGTGCCAAGTGCCCCCGCGGGTGGCTCTGGTGGCTGTAAGTGGTTCGGAAACAGCAGCTTGCGACGCCCCGGCGCTCCGGGAGGCCCCGGCGGGCGACCGGGCGGATGTCGACGGATCGCGACACGCCGCGCGCCCTCTCGACGGCGGTGACCCGCCCTGGGGTTCTTAGGAACGCTCATTTCTGTTCCGCGCGGCGCGGGCGCCCGGAGTCAAGCCGGGCAGGGGCAAGGACTTGCGCGCGCGAGCGGGGCGACCCGGCGAACGGATGTTCACGAATCGCGACGTCCCAGCCCGGATGTTCAGGAATCCGAACGCGGTGTCGCGTCGCCGCGACGGCGGGCGGCGTCGAGGGCCGCGGGCACCCCGGCGTCCTCGCGGTGCCCGCGCTCGAGGCCCCACGCCGCCGCCTCGCGCACCACCGGCGAGGGGTCGTCCCGCAGCACGCGCAGCAGCGCGACCCGCCCCGCGTCCGACGGCCGGTTGCCCAGCACGATCGCGGCGTTGCGCGCCAGGCCCTCGCGCTTCGGCCGCTGCAGCGGCGATCCGTTGAAGGCGCCCGGCACGTCGAGGTCCGGCGCCAGCCAGCTGACCAGGTCGCCCTCGGCCACGCGCTCGTGGGTGCCGAAGCGCGCCGCCAGGTCCGGCGCCTTGTCGCCCCAGGGGCAGACCTCCGAGCACAGGTCGCAGCCGAACGCCCACTCGCCCATCCGCTCGCGCAGCTCGTGGGGGATCGCCCCACGGTGCTCGATCGTCAGGTAACTGATGCAGTCCGGCGCGTGGACCACCCCCGGCGCGCGGATCGCGTCGGTGGGGCAGACGTCCAGGCAGGCGGTGCAGGTGCCGCAGGAGCCCGGCGGGGGCTCCTCGGTCGGCTCGAGCTCCTCGCCCAGGATCAGCTCGCCCAGGAAGAACCAGGGCCCGAAGCGCGGGTGGAGCAGGTTCGCGGCCTTGGAGGCGAAGCCCAGGCCGGCGCGGGCGGCGTGGGAGCGCTCCAGCAGCGGACCGGCGTCCGCGATCGCGCGCCAGGGCCCCGCGAAGCCCGCCTGGTCGAGCCGCCGCGCCAGCTTGCGCAGCCGCTTCGACATCCAGTTGTGGTAGTCGCGCCCGGCGGCGTAGCGGGCGATCCGGCCGCCCCCGGCGAGCTCGACGGCCGCCCGGGAGTGCCCGGCGCCGACCACCAGCACGCTGCGGCCCTCCGGCACGACCCGCCGCGGGTCGGCGATGCGGTCCGCCTGGTCGGTCAGCCAGGGCATCCCCTCGCCGTGGCCGGCGGCCAGCCAGGCCCGGAAGCGCTCCGCGTCCGGCGGCGGCTCCAGGGGGGCCACCCCGGCCAGGTCGAAGCCCAGCTCGCGGGCGATCTCGAGGGCCTGTGCGCGTCGGTCCATGATGGTCGGGGATCGGGTAGACTGTAGGCGGCTCGCGGCCTCCCGGCTCGACCCCCGCTGCTTTTTTCAGCTTTCCAGGGAACCCGCTAAGTTGCTGGGATTCCACGGTTTGTAAGCAACGGCGGTCCCCTCCGGCCCAGGCCGAGCCACGCCCGAGTCGCGGAACGGTAACCAGGGAAGCCGGGGGGTCTAGAATGCCCTTCGACGGCGCTTCCTTGCCTCACGAAGGACCGTCGCGCTCCGCTCCGAACCCGGCTCCGCTCCGAACCCAGCCATCCCCGCGTCCTCGATGCAAGCGACCGATCCCTTCCACTCCGGACCTTCGCTCCTCGCCGAGGGCGGAGTGCCGCGATTGAAGGATCGCCTCGAGGAGATGCGCGACGAGGTGCCCCGCGCCGAGTGGAAGCGCATCCAGGAGCTGATCGCCGATCCCGCGCGCGACCACGAGTCCCTGCGCGACTCGGTCTCCACGCGCCTGATGGAGGTCTTCAAGCTCGCGCGCTCGCGCCAGCAGGAGTCGCGCGGCGCCTTCGGCCTCCTCTACGAGCTCAACGGGCAGCACCTGCTCACCCAGGTCGCCGCCCGCCTGCGCCGCTACTCCTCGAAGGCCGACCCGCGCGATGTGCTGCAGGAGGTCTTCTTCAACGTCTACCGCTACCCGCACCGCTTCAACTCCGCGCGCGAGGACGCTTTCCGCGTGTGGTCGGCGATGATCGTGCGCAACACGGTGCTGAAGCACCTGCGCTCGCTCTCGCGCGGCGGTCGCAACGAGCTGAACTTCGAGGACGTCCCCGAACAATCCTCCGGCGAGACCGACAGCCCCGTCGCCGGAGCGATCGAGACGGAGAGCCGCGACCAGTGCGCGCGCGTCTTCGTCACCTACCTCCAGCTGTACCTGCAGTTCTACTCGATGCTGTCGGAGCGCGAGCGCCGCGCGTTGCACCTCGTCGAGGTCGACGATCGCAGCTATCGCGAGGCCTCCGAGGAGCTCGGCATCAAGCTGGAGAACCTGAAGATGGTCATCTTCCGCGCGCGGCGGAAGATCCACCGCTCGATGCGGCGGGTCTTCGAGGGCCTCTCGCCCGACTGCCGTCCCGCGCGGGACCCGCGCCCGACGCGCTCGCGCGCGACGAGCAAGGATGACCTGGAATCGAAGCTCACCGAGCGTGGCGGCTCTTCCGCCGCCCGCGCTTCGGAGGGAGAACGCTGATGGGATCGATGAGCTGGCCGCTGGAGTCCGACGCGCACGCCCACTTCCAGATGGACCTGTCCTGCATGCTGGACGGGGAGCTGGACGAGTCGGCGGCCGCGCGCGCGATGCTCCACATCGAGGAGTGCAACGAGTGTCGTCACTTCTTCGACGACATCCGCACGCAGGTCCGCGCGCACCGCGACGCGCACGACCCCGACCGCCTGTTCGCGCGCGTCTCGATGTTGACGGGCGCCGACCTGCGCGCCGAGGCCGAGGGCATCGACCTGGTGCACCGCCTGGCGACGGTCTTCTACCAGCTGGGCAAGGCGTACGTCCTGAACGCCATCGACCCCGACTTCCGCACGCGCGTCTTCGAGGACGCCGTGAAGATCGACGACGTGCAGACCAAGGGCCGCGGCTTCGTCGACGGCGTCGTGATGGCGGGCAACGGCCGCGCCGGCGGCGTCGACTGGGCGGAAGCGCGCCACATGCTCAACGGACGCCTCTCGAAGATCGAGAGCCCGCTGGAGAAGGGCCGCCGCCTGCTCGAGGAGGCCGTCCAGGCCGATCCGAACCACGAGGAGTCGGCGCTGTACCTCGCCTTCCTGCACTCGCACGAAGGCCGCACGCTCAAGGCGGCGGACGAGTACCGCCGCATCTTCGACAGCGCGCTGTCGGAGGAGAACCGCGGGCACGCCGCGATGCAGCTCGGACGCCTGTACGCGGGCGAGGGCGACTACCGTCGCGCGCTCGTCTGCTTCCGCTGGATCACCATCAGCGGCCTCGCGTCCATCGACGAGCGCTTCTTCGGCGCGCGGTTCAACATGGGCAAGTGCTACACGATGCTCGGGCAGAAAGAGCGCGCGCTGACGGCCTTCCGCGCGTTGCTCGACGAGCATCCGGGTCGCGTCGCGGAGGTGGCTCGCCTCTTCGCCGGCGCGACGAACCTGCAGGCCGAGATCGAATCCACCCCCGGCTTCCTCGAGGAGCTCGTGGAGCGTTGCCCGGAGCTGTTCCGGGCCCCCGAGTCCTCCTACCCCGAGCCCGACCTTCCCGCGTAGGGCCGCGAGGAGCCAAAGGAGTTAGCAGAGTGATGACCTTCAACGAACGGACCCACCGAGCGCCCGTCAGCCTCCGCGGAGTGCTGTCGTTCATCGGCGCGGCGGTGCTGGCCTTCCCCGTGCTCGCGACGCCGCGCGCCGACCGCGATTCGGCCGAGAACGCGCCCGGCGACGGCGCCGACCAGCGCTCCGCGGCAGTGGCGGACGACGAGCTGGTGGGCACGCTGCCCATCTTCTGGGATCCCGACACGGGGATGCCCCAGCCCGAGCCGAGCGGCGCGGACGGCGACGACGAGGACGACGACGACCCGGCCCCGGCAGGCGGCGGCGGTCTGATCGCGCCCGACCTGCCCGACGTGCAGGGCGCCCCGCGCCTGTTCCTCTACGGCCCTTACCACCTGCTGGGCCTGCACCAGTCGGCCTTCGACTCGCACCACACGGGCACCGTGCACCTCGACACCTCGAACCCGGGCTTCGCCTACCTGGTGCTCGACGACGAGGTCGACGTGACCCTGCCCGCGACGGCCTTCACCATCGACGGCCTGGAGACCGGCATCCTGATCGGCGACGACGAGCTCGACCCGGTGGTCGGCAGCGTCGCGTACCTCGGGCAGTACTCGCGCCCGTTCCAGCTGCGCGCGGACACCAAGAAGGACGTCCCCGTCGGCGCGCTGTCGCAGTACGGCTTCCTGTCGAACGGCGTCGCGATGCTCACGCGCAGCACGATCCACGGCCGTCACCTGTTCACGGTCAAGGAATCGGGCGACTCGATCCACCTGGAATACCGCTTGTTCTAGCCCCCGCGCCGGGCCTCGCGCCCGCCGCAGCGTTCCCCGCGAGCGCCGCGCCCCACCCGGGACGCGGCGCTTCTTCGTGTCGCCTGCATCCGCGCGCGGCGCCGTCGCGATGGACCCCGCGAACGGAACACGACCGCGGACGCCGCACCGCGCGGGCGCCGCACGACCCCCAGCGGAAGACCAATCATGAAATCGCTCCTCCTCCTCTCCGGACTCGCCATCGCCGGCCTCGGCTTCGCCCTGCCCGGCGGGGACTCCTCGTCCTCCTGCTCGTCCTCGCAAGCGGCGACGCGCGCCGGCGACACGATCGTCGAGACCGCGATGAAGGCCGACGGCTTCGGCACGCTGACCGCGGCGCTGAAGGCCGCCGACCTGGTCGAGACCCTGCAGAGCCCCGGCCCCTTCACCGTCTTCGCGCCGACCGACGACGCCTTCGCGCAGCTGCCCGAGGGCACGCTCGAGTCGCTCCTGCAGCCCGACAACCGCGGGCTCCTGACCTCGATCCTGACGTACCACGTGGTCTCCGGCGACGTGAAGGCCGCGGACGTCGTGAAGCTCGACTTCGCCGCCACGGTGAACGGCCAGCGCGTCGACATCGTCTTCGACGAGGAGTCGAAGACGGTCACCATCGACGGCGCGAAGGTCGTCACGACGGACATCGCGTGCAGCAACGGCACGATCCACGTGATCGACGCGGTGATCATGCCGAGCACGAACGACCTGGTGGAGACCGCCGTCGCCGCCGGTCAGTTCGAGACGCTGGCCGCCGCCGTGCGCGCCGCCGGCCTCGCGGAAGCGCTGACCGCCGACGCGCCGCTCACCGTCTTCGCGCCGACCGACGAGGCGTTCGCGCAGCTGCCCGAGGGCACCGTCGAGAGCCTGCTGAAGCCGGAGAACCTCGGCCAGCTGCAAGCGGTGCTGAAGCACCACGTCGTCGCGGGTCGCGTCTACTCCGACCAGGCCCTCGCGGCCGGCGAGGCGAAGACGCTGAACGGCGGCACGCTGCGCATCGAGGTGCGCGAGGACGTCGCCTTCGTCGGCGACGCGCAGATCCTCGCCACCGACGTCGAGGCGTCGAACGGCGTGATCCACGTCATCGACCGCGTGTTGCTGCCGCGCGACTGATCACCACCCAGCCGCCACGCGCGCCGCGGTCCGCTCCTGAGCCGCGGCGCGCCGGAACGGGCCCGTCCGGGTCGTCGCGTCGCGGCGGTCGGGCGGGCTCGCGCCGTTCCGCGCGGGATCAGCGCTCGGCGGGCGCGTCGCCCGCCTCGAACACGCAGCCGTCGACGCACAGGGCGTCGTGGTGGTGGGCGGCTTCCTCGACCGCGGTCTCGCCCGCGCCCGTGTATCCCATCGCGGACAGCTCGGCGAGGTCCGCCTCGTCGAGCGCGCTGTCCGCGCCCAGCCACACCAGCGGCAAGCGCGTGCGGACGGCCAGGAGGCGCGTGCGGAGCGCGTCCAGCGCCTGCACGAAGGTCGTCGCCTCGGGCGCCGCGATCGTCACGCGCAGCGGATCGAGCTCGCGCGGGTCGCGGCCCGTGTCGAAGACTTCCAGCGCGTCCTGGCCCGTCGCGCGCGGGGCGCGCATCCAGCTCTCGTCGCCGCGCCGCAGCGACAGCTCGCGCCGCGGCGGATCGTCGACCTGGAAGTGCAGCAGCTCCGACCACACCTCGCGGTCGGCGAAGGGTTCGTCGCCGCGCAGCGCGTCGGACAGGTCGGATCCCGTCGCGCCGGGCAGGGCGCTCAGCCCGGCGAGCCCGAGCAGCGTCGGGCCGACGTCCTCCAGCCCGACCGTGTGATCGACGACGCGTCCGCCTTCCAGGCGGCCCGGCCAGCTGAGGATCCACGGGACGTGCACGCTCTCGACGTGCAGGTTGTTGCGGTGCGTCTTCGCGCCGTGCTCGAAGAACTCCTCGCCGTGGTCGGAGACGACCGCGACGATCGTGTCCTCGGCCAGCCCGAGCTCGTCCAGGCGCTGGAACACGCGCGCGAGCTGCGAGTCGACCCACGCGATCTCGCCGTCGTACAGCGCGATGAGGTGGGCGAGGTCCTCGGGCGCCATGTCCGCGTGCACCGGCGAGTCCTTCGACGTCACGCGCGTCCCGTCGATCGGCCCCTCGTAGTCCGGGTCGAACATGCGGTCGTAGGGCGCCGGCGGCGTGTAGGGGTCGTGCACGTCGAACAGGTGCAGGAACGCGAAGAACGGGCGATCGGGGTCGTCCTCCTTCACGGACTCGATCCACGCGATGCCGGCGTCGACGACCTCCGGCGACGACGGCGTCGTCGGGTCGAACAGCGCGGGGTGCGCGTCGGCGAGCGCGCGCAGGCCCTCGCGGTCGCCGGCGTCGCGCAGGCGCTGGAACTCCTCCCACACGGGCGGGTAGGAGTAGAAGGTGTGGCCGTGGCGCTCGTAGCGCTCGAAGCCGGGCCCGAAGCCGAACTCGGGCTCCAGGTACTTCCAGGTGTAGAAGCCGGCCGTGCGGTAGCCGTCGGCCGCGAAGACCTCCGGCAGCTGCCGCCCGCGCAGCGGCACCGGCAGCGCGCCGTCCGGGCCCTTGCGGGTGAACAGGCGGTCGTCGCAGATCCCGTGACCGCTGACCGGCAGCCCGGTGAACAGCGTCATGTGGGCCGGCAGGGTCCAGGAGCTGGAGGAGTAGGCCCGGGCGAAGCGCACGCCGCCCGCCGCCAGCCGGTCCAGCCGCGGGCTGGTCTGCCGCTCGTAGCCGTAGCAGGACAGGTGGTCGGCCCGCAGGGTGTCCACGCTGATCAGCAGGACGTTGGGGCGCCGGTGGGGGCCCGCGGCCTCGCTCTCGGTGCCGCAGGCGGTCGCCAGGAGGAGGGCCAGGAGGGCCGGGATCCACCGTCCGAGGGCCGCGGAACGGCGTCGGAGGCGGGGCGAGCGGGGTCGGGGGGGCGTCACGGCGGGGAAGGGCTCAAGCGGGGTGCAGCGGGGCCGATTAACCATATCAGCTCCCCGGCCCGCGGACGCCCCGATCCGCCCCGGGGACCCCGCATGGAACCCATCGCCGCCCAGCAGGGCATCTCGCCCTCCCTGCGCCCCACGCTCTCGCTGCACGGCGACCTCGCCGCCGTCCTGCAGCACGGGCGCGTCGTGGCCGGCGAGGTGATGCAGAAGCTGGACGGCGGCAGCCTGCTGCTGGGCGTCGGGCGCCACCGGGTCGCGGCGCAGGCGGGCGTCGAGCTGCCGGTGGGCAAGCGGTTCCTGGCGCGCGTCGAGCGCCCCGACGGCGGCGGCGCGGTGCTGCGGCTCCTGGGCGTCGAGGGCGAGGCGACCGGCGGCAAGCTGGCGTCGGCACTGGGCGGCGCCGCGCGCGCCGAGCGACCGGTGGGCGAGCTGCTGCGCTCGCTGGCGTCGAACCTGCGCGGCGGCGGCGAGGCGAACGGCGCGCTCGGCCGCCTGGCCGGCCAGGTCGAGGGCCACGTCTTCCAGCCGGGGACGAGCGGCGCGGAGCTGCAGGCGCTCGTCGCGCGCGCGGGCATGCACTACGAGGCGGCGCTGCTCGCCTACGCGATGAAGGGCGCGCCCGGAACGACCACGGCGGAGGAGCTGCAGGCGCTGGCGAAGAAGCTCGCGGCCGAAGCCGCGCTGATGACGAGCCAGGTGCAGGGCCCGCAGGAGGCGGCCGCGGTGGCGGCGGTCGGCGAGCGCCTGCAGCGCCAGCTGTTCGCGCTCCTGCGCAAGGGACGCAACCGCGGCGCGACGCGCGCGGAGCTCGCGGCGACGCTGGAGGGCGTGATCGCGAAGGCGCTCGGCGGCGCGACCACGCCCGAGCTGCGCGCCGCGATCGCGCGCGCGGTGGGGGACTCGGAGCTGCTCGCCGCGATGGCGAAGGACGGCGGCGCACTGAGCGACGACCTGAAGGCGCAGCTGCTGGCCGCGCTCGCGGAGGCGCCGGAGGGCGAGACGCGCGAGTCGATCGAGCGCGCGCTCGCGGGCCTCGAGCGCGAGCAGCTGTGGAACGCCGCGCGCCGCGAGTCGCACGACGGTTGGTGCGTCGCGATCCCGGTGCCGGACGGCGACGGGTGGACGACGGCGCAACTCGTCGTCGCGGAGGACTCGGTGCGCCCCGACGACGAGGACGGCACGCGGCGTTGGACGGTGGCGGTCGACTTCTCGCGGCTCGGGCCGATCCGCGCGGAGCTGTCGATGCGGCCGGGCGAGTTGACGCTCGCGATCCACGCGTCGAGCGCGGAGACGGCCGCGCGCGTGAGCGAGCACCTCGACGCGCTGCACGCCGTGCTCGCGCGCGACGGGCGGCGCGTGCTGACGCAGGTGCGCGTCGACGCGCCCGAGCAGCTGGACCCCGAGAGCCTCGTGCGCGACGTGCGCTGGGCGCGCGACAACCACCTGCTGGATTGCGAGGGCTGAGGTGGCGCGCGTGGAAGGAGTCGACGGCGTGAGCGCCGAGGGACCGCGCGACGACGGCGGGTCGCAGCCGCAGCCGATCCTCGGCGCGGTGGCGCTGCGCTACGACCGCGAGGGCGCCGGCGCGCCGGAGGTCGTCGCGAAGGGCCGCGGCGAGGTGGCCGAGGCGATCCTGTCCGCCGCGCGCGACCACGGCGTGCCGGTGCGCGAGGACCGCGACCTGCTCGAGCTGCTGTCGGCCTGCGAGCTGGGGGACGAGATCCCGGTCGAGCTGTACGAGGTCGTGGCGGAGCTGCTGAGCTTCCTGTACCGCTTGAACGGCGACGTCAGCGACGGGGGCGGCAAGGGCGACGGGCGGGCGTAGACAGGAATACGGGAGTACCGTGCCGCAACTGATTGTCCCGCGCCCCTGCGCCGGCGAAGCCGGCGCAGGGGCGCG
>JAUHYB010000419.1 GCA_030426745.1 bacterium | reverse complement strand
CGCTCGCCTCCTGGCTGGAGTCCGCGCGGGACAGCACGACCTCGTCGGGCGGCGCGGCGGCGCGCACGGCCAGCGGCCAGCCGCGGCGCGCGGGGTCCTCGTGCAGCAGCTCCACGCCGACGCCCGCGCGCTCCAGCGCGTCGAGCAGCGGGGCGCTGGCGCGGCGCGCCAGGCTGCCGGCGACGGCGACGCGTCGGCGGGCGCCCGCCGGGCCGCGGAAGGCCAGCAGCGCGGTGACGAGCCGCGCGAGCGTTCCGGACTCGCGGACCTCGAACTCGGCCCCGGCGTCCGGGCCGGTCGTTCCGGCGTCGTCCGCCGGCGCGCCGACCACCTCCCAGCGGTCCTCCCCCAGCGCCCGCAGCGCGCCCAGGCGCCCCGCGACGTCCCGCGCCGCGCGCACGTCCTCGGCCTCCGAGTCGCAGGTGATCCGCGTCACGCCCTCCGCCGCCGCGGCGGCCAGGAACGCCCGGATCGCGAGCGACTTCGAGGCGGGCGGGCGCACGTCGCCCTCGACGCGGGTCGCCGGGGTCCATCCCGCGGTGTCGGAGGGGCGGTCGGTCACGCGGCGGATTGTAGCGGCGGCGCGCGCCTGACATACTCTTCGCCCCTCTGCGCGGCGACGGCCGCCGCGTGGCGACCGCGAACCCCCTCCCCCGCGCTCCCGATGCACGAGGACCTGGTGTACCTCGGCCGCGACGACGGCCCCCCGAACCTGAAGCGCCTCGCCACCGGCAAGGTCCGCGACATCTACGAGATCGACGACGAGCACCTGCTCTTCGTCACCACCGACCGCGTCAGCGCCTTCGACGTGCTGATGAACCAGGGCATCCCCATGAAGGGGGCCGTCCTGACCTCGATCGCCGCGTGGTGGTTCTCGCAGACCCGCGACATCATCGCGAACCACCTGGTCAGCACGTCGGTCGACGACGTGCCGGGCCTCGACGACGAGTGGAAGCGCAAGTTCGCCGGCCGGATCATGGTCGTGCGCCGCTGCAAGCCGACGTCGGTCGAGTGGGTCGTGCGCGGCTACATCGCGGGCTCCGGCTGGAAGGAGTACCAGAAGCAGCAGACGGTCTGCGGCATCCCGCTGCCCGCGGGCCTCGAGCAGGCGCAGCAACTGCCGCAGCCGATCCTGACGCCGACCACCAAGGACGACGACCACGACCGCCCGCTGACGCCCGAGGAGGCGCGCGAGGTCGCGGGCCCCGAGGTCTACGCGAAGCTCGAGAAGGCGTCGCTGGACCTGTTCCGCCGCGGCACCGAGAAGCTGGCGGAGATCGGCATCCTGCTCGCGGACACGAAGTTCGAGTTCGGCGAGTGGAACGGCGAGCTCGTGCTGATCGACGAGGTGCTCACGCCCGACTCGTCGCGCTTCTGGCCGAAGGACGAGTACCGCGTCGGCATCAGCCCGCCCAGCTACGACAAGCAGATCCTGCGCGACTGGCTGGAGACCTTGGACTGGGACAAGAACCCGCCGGCGCCCGAGCTGCCCGCGGACCTGATCGAGCGCATCACGCGCCGTTACCTCGAGATCTGTGAACGCATCACCGGCCACGCGCCGACGGAGGCCCTCTCTTGAAGCCCCAAGTCGCCCTGTTGATGGGCTCCGACTCCGACTTCCCCCGTCTGGAGGGCTGCGTCAAGCAGCTTCGTGAGCTCGAGATCCCCTTCACCGCGCGCGTCATGTCGGCGCATCGCACGCCCGCGACCGTCGTGGACTTCGTCACCAAGGCGAAGGACGAGGGCGTGCGCGTGATCCTGTGCGCCGCCGGCGGCGCCGCGCACCTCGCGGGTGTCGTGTCCGCGCACACGAACCTGCCGGTCATCGGCATCCCGATGGACAACGCGCCGCTCGGCGGCCTCGACGCGCTGCTCGCCACCGTGCAGATGCCCGGCGGCATCCCGGTGGCGACGGTCGCGACCGGCGGCGGCGGTCCGCAGAACGCCGCGATCCTCGCCGCGCGCATCATCGCGCTGTCCGACGACGCGCTGGCCGCGCGCCTGGACGCGATGGTCGTCGCGATGGCGGAGAAGGTCGCGAAGAAGGACGCCAAGCTGCAGAAGATGCTGTAGCGACGCGCGTCGCCGCTGTCGGCGACCGTGAAGTGATCAGGAACACGAGGCGCGGATCGTCCGCGCCTCGTACCATTCCTGCGCGACCCACTCCCGCGCGAGTCCTTCCTGCGCGACGGGTCCGCGCGCGATCTCCGCCGGACGGAGGTCGCCGCGACGCGCGACTCCCGAGCCCTCCGACGTCACCGAGCACGCTGAGCACCCCGCGATGGAACTCCCCTTCAAGACCCTCGAGTGGATCGGCGGCAAGCCCGGCCACGTCACGATGATCGAGCAGACGCTGCTGCCCACGCGGCGCGTCGACCACGAGGTGCGCGACGTCCCCGGGATGGTGGACGCGATCTACCGCCTGGCCGTGCGCGGCGCGCCGGCGATCGGCGTGGCGGCGGCGTTCGGCGTGATGCTGGGCGTCCAGGAGCTGAACGGCCTCTCGCCCGAGGAGACGCTGGGCCGCACGAAGGAGATCGCCGCGACGCTGGCGAAGGCGCGGCCGACGGCGGTGAACCTGTTCTGGGCCCTCGACCGCATGGTCGCGCGCGCCGAGCGCGAGTTCGCGGCCGGCGCGACCGGCGACGCGATCGTCGACGCGCTGTTCGAGGAAGGACACGCGGTCTACACCGAGGACCGCGCGACCTGCCTGCGCCTCGGCGAGGTCGGCGCGCAGCGCGTGAAGGACGGCATGCGCCTCCTGACGCACTGCAACGCCGGCGCGCTGGCGACGGCGGGCATCGGCACGGCGCTGGCGCCCATGTACGTCGCGCACGCCGCGGGCAAGCGCATCTCGGTCTTCGCCGACGAGACGCGCCCGCTCTTGCAGGGCGCGCGCATCACCGCGTGGGAGCTCGACCAGGCGGGCATCGACGTCACGCTGATCACCGACAACATGGCGGGCCACGTGATGAAGGCGGGCAAGGTCGACGCGGTCTTCGTCGGGTCCGACCGCATCGCGCGCAACGGCGACGTGTGCAACAAGATCGGCACCTACTCGGTGGCGGTGTTGGCGAAGGAGCACGGCGTGCCCTTCTACGTCGTCGCGCCGCTCTCGACCTTCGACCGCGAGCTGGTCGAGGG
>JAUHYB010000046.1 GCA_030426745.1 bacterium | reverse complement strand
TCCGCTGCCGCACCACGGCGCCGTGGGCGCCGTGGTGCGGCAGCGGACGGCGGTGAAAAAACGAGCCCGGCTCGGTACTTTCCCCGTCAGTCCTCCCCGTCCGGGTGGCAGTTCAAGCACGCCGGGCTGTTCCAGACGTAACCGCCCACGTCGTCGTGCTCGTCGTCCATCTCGGACTGGCGGTGCTCGTGGCAGTGCGTGCACGAGAACGACAGGAAGTTCCGCGGCCGCAAGTGGCAGTCGATGCACGCGAAGTCGTCGTGGTCGCCGCGGTCGATCGGGAACGAGTGGAAGAAGCTCGCCGGCTCCCAGTCGTTCGTCCCGTGGCAGGTCTCGCAGGTCGTCGGGAAGCCCGCCGCCTGGTGGTTCGGGTCGTTCGTCCCCAGGTAGTCCGCCTGGTGGCAGACCACGCAGTTCGCCGCGATCCCGACGTGGCTCATGTTCACCGGCGTCCACGACCCCGTCGCGTGGCACTGCTCGCAACTCGTCGACACCCCCGCCATCGCGTGGTTCGGGTCCCGCGTCTTGTCGTAGTCGCCCTGATGGCACAGCGCGCACCCCGAACCGATCCCGCGGTGCGAGAAGCTCGCGCCGCTCCACGACCGCGTGTCGTGACAGCTCTCGCAGGTCGTCGGCAACCCGGCGGCCGCGTGCGGCGGGTCGAGCGCCGCCTGGTAGTCGTCCTGGTGACACAGCGCGCAGCCCGACGAGCTCCCGTCGTGCACGAACGTCGCGCCGCTCCACGAGTTCGTGTCGTGGCACTGCTCGCAACTCATCGACACGCCGGCCGCCGCGTGCGGCGGATCCGCGGCGCCCGCGTAGTCGTCCGCGTGACAGTTCACGCACCCGTCGACGATCCCGACGTGGCTGAACATCGCGCCTTGCCAGTCGCGCGTGTCGTGGCACAACTCGCAGGTCGTCGAGAAGCCGCCCGCGACGTGGTCGGGCTCGCTCGCGCCGTCGTAGTCGGCCTGGTGGCATTGCGCGCACCCGCTGCGCACGCCGCGGTGGTCGAACATCGCGCCGGACCAGTTGCGCGTCGCGTGGCACAGCTCGCAGGTCGTGGGGAACCCGCCGGCCACGTGGTCGGGGTTCCGCGCGGCGTCGAAGTCCGCCTGGTGGCACTCCGCGCACCCGTTCGTGATGCGCGCATGCGAGAACATCGCGCCGTCCCAGTCGTTCGTGTCGTGGCACTGCTCGCAGGCCGTCGAGAAGCCCTGCGCGACGTGGTCGGGGTCGTCCGCGCCCTGGTAGTCGTCGTCGTGGCAACTCACGCAGCCGTTCACGATCCCCGCGTGCGTGAAGCGCGCGCCGTCCCACCCGCCGGTGTCGTGGCAGATCTCGCAGGCGGTCGGGAAGTTCTCCGCGACGTGGTCGGGGTCGTCCGCGCCCTGGTAGTCGTCGTCGTGGCAACCCACGCAGCTCGTCGGCAGGCCCTGGAACACGTCGCCCGCGTGACAGCTCGAGCAGTCCGCCGCGCGGTGCGCGCCCGTCAGCGGGAAGGTCGCGTGCTGGAACCCGGTGCTCCAGCTCGTCGGCAGGTGGCAGCGCTCGCACCCGTTCACCCAGCCGTTCGCCGCGTGGTCCGGCGTCGTCGCCGTCGCCAGGTCGTCGTCGTGACACGTCAGGCAACTCACGTCGACGCGCGCCCAGTTGCCGACCTCGCCGCCGGGGTGACACGCCCAGCACTGCACCGCCGCGTGCGCGCCGACCAGCGGGAACCGCGTGCGGTTGTGCTGCACGATCTCCTCCTGGACGATCCACTCGGACTGCTCGTGGCAGCTCTCGCAGTTCGCGCCGAGCGTCCCGCGGTGCACGTCCTCGTGGCAACCCCAGCAGCCGAGCTGCGAGAAGCGCTCCACCGGCCCGCGGTCGTTGTGACAGCGCAAGCACTTCGCCTCCTGGTGCGCGCCGACCAACTCGTACCCGGTCTCCGCCAGGTGGTCGAAGGTGAAGTCGTCGCGGATCTCGTTCCAGCCGCCCTCGACGTGACACAACCGGCAGTCCGCCGGGAAGCTGTCGTGGGGGACGACGATGCCGTTCCCGATCCACCAGCCCTGGCGCGGCTGGTCGTCGCGCGGGACGCTCGCGATGCACGCGACGACCAGGCAGGCGAAGGCGAACAGGGCCAGCGCGCGCGTCGCGCCGGACCGCGTCCCGAGGGTCATCGCGCGGAGGGACCGCGCCCGTGTCGTGTCGTGCCGAGTTCCCATGTCTCCGTCCTAGAACCTCCAGGTCGCGCGCACGCCGACGCTGAGCGCGTCGAGGTCGTCGCCGAAGCGCTGCTCCACGTCCGCCGTCAGGTCCAGGTCGTCGGTGATGCGCGTGTCGTACGCGACGCCGACGACGTGCTGCAGCGTCGTGTCGTCCCCTGCGACCGCGGCGTCCTGCGTGTACCGCGTCACGTCGTAGCCCACCTGCACGCTGCCCGCGCCGATCCAGTGCGTCAACCGCGCGCGGCCGCCGAGGCCGTCGACGAACGACCCGCTGGTGCGATACAGCCCAGTGCTGAACAGGCTGCCGTCGTAGAGCACGTCGCGCAGGTCGACGCGCAGGTCCTCGAAGTCGCCCGAGTTCACGTCGTCCTTCCACAGGTCGACGCGGCCGTAGACCGTCACGCCGTCCGCGACGCGCACCCACCCGTTCGCGCCGCCGCGCGTGACCTTCTGGTCCTGGATCGTCTCCGGCGGCGGGACGGGGAACTCGTCCTTCAGGAGCTCCGGCCAGTCGAAGTACGACGCGTACAGCGTCGCGCCCGACCCGACGCCGAACCGCCGCGTGACGGACGCGTGCAGCTCGGTCGGCTCGAAGCCGCTCGACTCCAGCACCGCTGTCCCGTCGTAGTAGTCGACCAGCGCGCGCGCCTGCACCGTCGTGACGTCGTCCGGCGACCACGCGAACGAGCCCGCGATCAGGTCGCGGTCCGCCGCGCCGCCGTGCCAGGTCTTCTGGTAGCCGGCGGCGAGCACGACGCGCTCGTCCGGGTCGTTCACCCAGCGGTAGTAGATCGCCGTCGACAGGTCGTCGGTCGGCGCCAGGTCGTCGTTCCAGTCCGGCAGGAACCCGACGCTGCCGCCCAGCTGCGAGCCGCCGTCGAAGCGGTGCGCGTACTGCACGCCGTCGACGATGCCGAACTCGGGGAACACGCCGTGCAGGAACCGGCCGACCTCGACGCGGTAGTCGTCGCCGTCGCGCCCGCCCAGCGTGTAGGAGAGGCGCTGCACGCGCGTGATCAGCTCGTCCTCGGACCGCGTTCCCGTGAGGTAGTCGCGGTAGGACGCGTCGCCCTGGAAGCGGAACTCGCCGCCCGCGCCGAAGGGGTTCGACCACTCGACGTCGGCGCCGGTCCACCAGCGCGCGTAGGTGCGGTCGCTGTCGCCGTCGTCGGTGTAGCGCGCGCGGGTGTAGACGCGGCCTCGCAGGTCGGGGTCGCGCTCCTCCGCGGTGGGGCTGGAGACGGGCGCGAGCAACGGCGTGCCCGGCGCCCACTCGCCGACCGGTTCCTGCCACGGCGGGTGTTCGGGGACGCCGCCCTTCGCCGTCGCGCCGTCGGGCACCGCGCGGCTCTTCGGCACGAGCACCTCGCCGCCGACGCCGAGCGCGACGCTCGCCTCGAGGTCCTCGAGCTCGACGACGCAGGTGTTCGCCGTCACGCGCACGACGCGCCCGATCGCGTCCGCGCGACCGACGCGCCGCACGAGCACCGTGTCGCCCTTCGCGATGCCGGACGTCGCGCCGCGGTTCAGCGTCACGACCGGCCCGTTCGCGACGGTGACGACGGCGTCGATGCGCTCGAAGGCGTCGCCGGTCCCTTGCGGCTCGCCGCCCGCGGCGACGGGCGCCAGCGCGATCCAGCCGGCCAGCGCCGCGGCGCGCCAGAGGGTGTCGAGGCGCGGCGTCATCGCGGGTTCCCTCCGAGGTGGCAGTCGGCGCACTCGACGCCCAGCGGCTTGTAGCGCACCGCCTCGCCGCCGCCGGCGAGCGGCCACGGCTGGTGACACGCGCCGCAGTCGAGGCCGCGGTGGTTCTCGTCCAGCGCGAAGCGCGCGTCGCGCTGGTGGTCGAACGCGAGGTCCGCGAAGCTCGCCGCGGACTGGTGGCAACGCGCGCAGTCGGTCGCGCCGCTCGCGTCGCGGAACTGGCCGACGTGCGCGTCGGCGTGGCACGCGGAGCACGACGTCGAGAGCGCGGCGTAGCGGTCGCCCGTCGCCGCTGCGTCGTCGTGGCAGTCCGCGCAGGCGACCGACGCGTGCGCGCCGTCGAGCGCCCATCCGGTCCACAGCGCGTGGTCGAAGCGCTCGCGCGCGCCCGCCGCGAAGTCCGTCTGGTCGTGGCAGCGCGCGCAGCTCGTCGCGCCGTTCGCGACGCGCGGCGCGCGGAACCGGCCCTCGTGCGGGTCGGCGTGACAGGTCGCGCAGTCGGCGGCGCCCGACGCGAACGCGTCCGGCGAGGCGCCGAACACCGCGTGCGCGCGGCCGAAGGTGCGGCCGTATTCGTCGGCGAGCGCGAACGGCGCGTGGCACGCCTCGCAGTCCGCCGCCGCGTGCGCACCGACCAGCGCGAACGCCGTGCGCGACGCGTGGTCGAAGTCCTCGCGGACGACGTCGTCGAAGCGCGTCGACGCGTGGCAGGCCGCGCAGTCGTCGCCGCCCGACAGCGCGCCGCCGTGCGCGTCGGCGTGGCAGCTCGCGCAGGCGTTCGCGGCGCCGCCGTGGCGCGCGGCGTGCGCGGCGAAGTCCTCGTAGCGGTCCGCGACGCGCCCGAACGTGCGCCCCGCCTCGTCGGCGACCGCGGCGCGCGCGTGGCAGGCCTCGCAGTCCGCCGCGGCGTGCGCGCCGTCCAGCGCGAACGCGGTCCAGCGCGCGTGGTCGAACGCCTCGCGCGGCACGTCGTCGAAGCGCGTCGGCCGGTGGCAGTCGACGCAGCCCGACGCGGCGCGCGCTCCGAGCACCTCGGCCCCGAACGCGCCGCCGTGCGCGTCCGCGTGGCAGCTCGCGCAGCGCGCGTCCGCGTCGCCGAACACGACGTCACCCAGCGCGGCCCCGACCGCCGGTTCGTGACACGAATCGCAGGACGCGCGCGCGTGGCTCGCCTCCAGCGCGAAGGCCGTGCGCTCGTGCAGCGCGACGTCGAAGGCGGCGGGGGCGAAGTGCGCGCGCTCGTGGCAGGTCAGGCAGCCGACGCCCGCGAAGGGGCCGTCCGCGAACTGGTCGCCGTGCGGGTCGTCGTGGCACGCGCCGCAGGCGTCGGGCGACCGCGGCGCGCGCGCGCCGAGGATCGCGTTCGGGTCGTGACAGTCGCCGCAGTCGACCGCGTCGTGCGGCGCGACGAGCGGGAACCCGCCGGCGGGATGCAGCTCGCGCGTGCGCGCCAGGTCCGGCGCGGTGAAGGGCGCGGCGGCGACGCGCGCCGCGTGCGACGACGCGTCGTCGACGACCGGCGCGACCGGGTGACAGGACGCGCACGTCGCGCCGGCGGCGCGCTCCACGAGCGACGCGACCGCGCGCACGAAGGGCTCCGAGTGGGGGGACTCGTGACAGGTCGCGCAGTCGCGCGCGGGCGGCGCGTCGCGGCCGCCGAGGGCCTCGACCTCGTACGCGCTGCCGGGGGCATGGCAGTCGGCGCACGCGACGCCCGCGTGCGCGCCGGTCAGCGGGAAGTCGTCCGTGTGGCGGAAGGCCGCGACGTCGGTGAAGGGCGCCGTCTGGCCGTGGCAGTCGGCGCACGCGCGCACCATGCGGCCGTCGTGCGGGTCCTCGTGGCAGCTCGCGCAGTCCTGCGAGGCGCCCAGGAAGCGCACCTCGCCCGTCGCGAGCACGGCCGCGTCGGCGTTCGCGTGGCACTCGACGCACGCGAGGTCCGCGTGCACGCCCTCCAGTCCGAAGCCGAGCCCGGCGTGGTCGTAGGTCTCGCGCGGCGCGTACCCGGCGCGCTCGAACGCGCGGGCGCCGACCAGCGGCAGGTCGTCGCCGAGGTGTTCGGCGTGGCACGTCCCGCAGCGCGATGCGTCACCGAGCGCGCCGTGGAAGCCGTCGCCGCGCACGAGCTGGTCGCCGATCGCCTCGTGGCACGCGTTGCACGACGCGGCCATGTCGCGCTCGCCGTCGCCGTGGCAGGCGGCGCAGTCGCGCTCGGACAGGCCGTCGACCCGGGCGTGCGCGGCGGACAGCGGTCCGGGCGACGTGCTGCCCATGTCGGCGAACACGAGGAAGGCGACGAGCAGCGCGCTCGCCGCGGCCAACCACAGGCGCGGGTCGCGCGCGTTCACGACGCCGCTCCGTCGAAGAGGCCGCCGTAACGCAGCATGGTCACGACGTGGATGACGACCAGCGCGACCATCAGCAGCGCGACCCAGCGGTGGAACCAGCGCCACGACGCGACGATGCCGCGCAGGTCCTCGTAGTGCGCGGCCGCGAGCGCTTCCTTGTGCGCGCGGCGCGCGAGGTGCGTGAGCTCCGCGATCTGGTCGCTCGCCAGGTCGGCGGCGCGCGCGTCGGACTCGATGCGGCGCAGCGCGCGGCGCATGCGGCGCTCACCCGCCAGCAGGGCGCCGACGCGCCGGAAGAACCCGCGCGACCACTGGCTGTCGCGCACCATCGCGTCGATCTCCGCGCGCACGCGCTCGGCGAACGCGCCGCGCTCCTTGTCCCACTCCGCGGTCAGCGCGGCGAGGCGGGCGCGCACCTCGTCCAGCTCCAGCTCGCGGCCGTTCGCCGCGTGGGGGACGAAGGAGTAGAAGTAGCGCCCGATCGCGCCGGTCGCGACGAGGAAGGCGAGCGCCGCCAGCGCGTGCCCGCCGACGGTGTGCTTCGGCTGCATCGCCGAGTGCACCAGCACCATGAGCAGCGCCAGCACGCCGGTCAGCACGTGCGCGCTCATCCAGCGTTGCAGCGATCCGAGGCGCAGCGGGACGCGCGGCGAACGACGCGCGAGGTACGAGAGGTTCGCGGCGACGAGCAGTGCGCCCAGCACGCCGCTCGCCAGGCCCAGCCCGCTCTTCGGACGCAGCCACCCGTGCCAGTCGGTGTCGAGGCGCTCGGCCAGCGGCAGCCCGTAGTAGTCGCGGAAGACGACCGTCCACGCCAGCACCGAGAGCGCGCACGCGAGCGCCGCGCCGACGACCTTCAGGAAGCCCGTGCCCTGTTCGGTCAGCACCTCGGCCGGCGGACGGTCCTCCGGGTCGAACGAGACGCCGCAGCGCTCGAGCAGCGGGAACGGCGGTAGGCCGCCGGCGAAGACGAACACGTCGTCGTTCGCGAGGCGCAGCGTGTCCTGCTCGCCGCCGCGCGCGACCGCGAGCTCGACGGCGTCGTCCTCGATCGCGCGGACCTCGGACTCGTAGACGCACGCGATGGCGCCCGACTCGATGGCGCGCGTGACGCGCTCCTCGTTGCGCGCCTTCAAGCGGTTGAAGGCGGCCCGGCGGTAGGACAGCGTGACCTGGTTGCCGTCCTGTTCCGCCAGGCCGAGCGCGGCTTCCACCGCGCTGTCCCCGCCGCCGACCACCAGGATGCGGCGCGCGGTGTACGACTGCGCGTCGAGCAGGCTGTACGCGACCTTCGAGCGCTCCTCGCCCGGGACGCCGAGCTTGCGCGGCGTGCCGCGTCGGCCGACGGCGATGCACACGTTCGACGCGCGCAGCGTGCCGCGGCTCGTGTAGACCAGGAAGTCGCCGTCGGGGGAGCGGTCGAGGCCGGTGAAGGCCGACTCGGTGAGCACCTCGAGCTGCTGTTCGGCGACGATGCGCTCCCAGATCTCCAGCAGCTCCTCCTTGGTGTACGTGGACTTCGACAGCGTGCCGTAGAGCGGCAGCTCGACCGGCTGCGTCATCACGAGCTTGCGCCGCGGGTAACTCGTGACGGTCCCGCCCAGGCGCTCCTGCTCGACGATCACGGCGCGGACGCCGCGGCGCTTCGCCTCGAGCGCGCACGCGATGCCGGCGGGGCCGGCGCCGACGATGACCAGGTCCAGCACCTCGGCGTCGCGGCGCGCATCGGCGGCCGCGACGCGCTCGGCGACCTCGCCGGCGACGGTGACGCCGTGGGTGATCGCGGTGCGGATCAGGCTGAAGCCCGTCACCTCGCCGGCGAGGAACAGACCGGGCGCGCCGACGGCTTCGAACTCCGGCGTCAGCGCGGGGATGTCGCGCCGCTCGTCGAGGTCGCCGAGCGTGAGCGCGATCGCGCCGACCGGGCACTCCGCCGCGCAGCGCCCGTGGCCGACGCAGCGCGCGCCGTGGACGACGACGGCCTGGCCGTGGATCACGTCCAGCACGCCCTCCTCCGGACAGGCGGCGACGCAGGTGCCGCAGCCGATGCAGCGCGACAGGTCGGGAACCGGGTGCAAGAGGCGCGCCGCGTGGCTGCCGCGCTCTCGCGCGCGCGAGCGCTCTTCCAGCCCCGCGAGGCTGCGGCGCAGCTCCGCCCGACGGGCGACCAGCGCGACGAGGGCCGCCCCGGTGCCCAGGACGACCGCGATCAACAGGAACCAGGTCACGTCCCCCTCCTGGCAAGCGCGGTGCCGGGGAGCGCGGCTCCCCCGGGCGGAAGACGGCGTCCACGCCGCGTCCGCGAGGGGGAGCGCCTGCGACCCGCTCCTCGACCCGTTCCGCGCGGCGCTCCCATCGGGCGGGATCTTAGCGGATCTGAAGGGCTTTTGGTCCGAATCCGCGCGCGGCGGGGCCGCGTCCGGATCCTGGACGCGGCCGATCCAGGACGTGGACGCGCCGCGGGCCGGGAACGTACCGAGCCGGGCTTCAGCCCGTCGCCCGCCGCCGTCCGCCGACCAGCGTCAGCGGCACGAGCAGCGCGAGGAACGCGAGGTGGTACCACAGCGGCATGCGCTCCCACGCGCCCGCCTGCACCGCGGCGCCGACGACCAGGAGCAGCACGGCGAGCGCGAGCACCGGACCGCGCGCGCGGCCGACCGCGGCGCACAGGCGGCCCGCGACGAACGAGCAGACCGCGGCGAGCAGGAGCGCCGCGCCGAGGTAGCGCGCGTCGTCGAGGGCGCCGCCGTCGGCGAAGGCCTTCGCGGCTTCGGGGAACACCGCGCCGAGCCCCGCGTTGCCTCCGAGCCACAGGACGGTCCACAGCACGAAGCCGGCGACGACCGCGAGGACGGCGCGCATCAGCGAGACCCTCCGCCCGCCTTCGAGCCGGTCGCGGCGCGCGGCCCGTCGAGCGGCCAGCGCTCCGTCGCGCAGCGCCGCGGCGAGAGCGGACCCATCACCTTGAACAGCGCGTACAGCACGCGGATGCCCGCCGACGGCCGGCCCGTCTCGACGACGCGCTTCAACGTGTTGCAGATCATCGTCCCGCCGGACGACATGTTCTTGCCGGTCTTCGTGCCGGTGGGCAGGTCCTCGACGATCAGCGTGAACTGCGTGCCGCCGTCCAGCGGCTCGAGCTCGTAGATCACCGTGCACTCGGGGTCGTCGTAGGCGGTGAACTTGAAGGTGTGCGCGAAGCGCGAGTGGGGGACGACCTCGAGGATCTCGCCGACCACGCCGGTCCACTTGCCGTTCGGCGTGCGCATCGCGAGGCGCGAGCCCGGTTGCAGCGCGCCCGACAGGTGCATCTTGTTGTTGAAGAAGGCGGCGATCGGCGCGTCGGTGCGCGTGATCTCGTTCCAGACCGTCTCGGGCGTCGCGTCGATCCACACTCGGAAGACGGCGGGGGCGTTGTCAGGCACTCTTGTGCTCCTCGGCTTCACGCGCGCGCCCTTCGACCCGCGCTTTGACGTCGACCACGCGTTCGGCGAAGAACGCGCTGTAGTGCGTCGTCCAGCGGTCCCGCAGGAGCTGGATCGGCACCGGGTTGAAGTACAGGTGGCGCGTCCGCCCGCGCCGTCGCGAGACCACCAGCTCCGCCGCCTCGAGCAGGTCGACGTGCTTCAGCACGCCGATCCGCGACATCTCGAAGTGCGAGGCGAGCGCCTTCACGCTCATGCCCGGCGCCGCCATCAGGAGGTCGAGCATGCGCCGCCGGCCCCGGTGGGCGAGGGCGGCGAGGAGGGCGTCGAGGCGGTCGTCGTTCATGGGTAACCAGGAAGTTACCAATCGGCGGGCGGGTGTCAAGAAGTCGGCGGGCGGGCGCGAACCGGGCGGGGGGCGGGGGGGTCACACCCCCGGGCGGGTGGAGGGGGAGGTGGAGGGCCGAGGCGGGGGCCTGCGCGGACGGGGCGGCGCGGGCGGGCCTCGGGCCGGGGGTCGCGCGCCGCCCGCCGAGATCCGCCAGAATCCCCGAGTCGATCCCGCCCCCCGCGGCACTTCCCCCCCGAGAACCATGCCGACGACCCACGACACCCCGCCCCTCGAGGCCCTGCTCGCCCACGCCGACTGGGTGCGCGGCCTCGTCGCGGGCCTCGTCCTCGACCCCGCGCGGGCCGACGACGCGGTACAGGAGACGTGGCTCGCGGCGCTCGAGCGGCCGCCGAAGCACGACGGGGACCTGCGGGCGTGGCTCGCGACCGTCGCGCGGAACGCGGTGCGGCGCATCGGTCGCGGCGAGTCGCGCCGCGCGCGGCGCGAGCGGGTCGCGGCGCGGCTGGAGGCCCTGCCGGACGCGGTGGATGTGATCGCGAAGGCGCGCATGCAGCGGCGCCTGGTCGACGCGGCGCTCGCGCTGGACGAGCCGTACCGTTCGACGGTGCTGCTGCGCTACTTCGAGGACCTGCCGCCGCGCGAGATCGCGGCGCGCCTCGGTCGCCCGGTGAACACGGTGCGCACGCACCTGGAGCGCGGGCTCGCGAAGTTGCGCGGCGAACTCGACGCGGAGTACGGCGATCGCGAGGCCTGGGCCTTCGCGTTCCTGCCGCTGTGCTTCGACCGCGCGGCGCTCGCCACGAGCGGTTCTCTCCTGCTGAAGACCGGAGGAATCCTCATGTTGTGCAAGTACGTGTTGCCCGCGGCGGCGGTGGTGTTCGGATTGGCGGCGTGGATCTCGGAGGGGGAGCGCGACGCCGCGGACGTCGCCGCGCTCGATCGCACCGCGGACGCGGGCTCGGCGGTCGCCGCGCGCGACGATCCACGGGCCGCGTCCGCGCCCGACGACGACGCGGACCGCGCGCCCGCGCTGGCGGACGCGGCGCCGCCCGAGGTCGCCGCGCCGGCCGCCGTTCACCGCTACGCCGGCGTGCTGCTCGACGTCGAAGGGCGTCCGGTGCCGCGCGCGGAGCTGGTCGTGACGGACCCTGCCGCGCCGCGGCGCACCGCGAGCGGGATCGCGCTGGGCGGCAGGCTCGTCAGCTTGACGGACGACGAGATCGCGGACGTGCTGGCTCGACCGGAGAGCCTGCGCGAGCGCGTCCCCGACGTGCGGGACGAGGCGCGCTTCCTGCGCCTGCTCGCGGGCGAAGCGGTGCACGAGGAACTCGTGACGACGGACGACGCCGGGCGCTTCGACGTCGCCCTCGCGTTCCCGGACGGCGCGATCGAGACGCGCGCCGACGGCCGCCTGTTGCTGGGCAAGGGTCGCGTCGACGGCGAGGCGCTGGACGTGTACGTGATGATCCGCACGCGCGAGGTCGCCGGCCGCGTCGTCGACCAGGACGGCGAGCCGCTCGACGCCGTGAGCCTCGCGGTGCCCATGACGGTCGAGCGCACGCCCGGGCTGCCGTTCGTGCTGCGCGACGCCGACTCCTTCCGCTCGAGCTGGTCGACGCAGTCCGGGCCGGACGGGCGGTTCCGCATCGGCGGCGTGCCGGCGGTGGCGGGGCTGCGCCTCACCTGCGAGCGACAGGACCACGAGCGCCGGTCGGTCGTGCTGACGGACGCCCCCCAGCCCGCGCTGGAGGTCGTGATGCAGCGCGCCGATGCGTCGCGCTACGTCGCGGGTCGCGTGCTGCGCGCGGACGGGGGCGTCGCGGCGCACGTCGAGGTCAGCCTCGGCTTCCGGCGCGCGCTGACCGACGAGCGCGGTGCGTTCCGGTTCCAGCTGGACCCGCTCGAGATCCCGCCGGTGCTGGTCGCGCACGAGCCGCGCGTCGCGCCCGCGATCGTCGACGACCTGGAGTCGCGCCTGGAGGAGGATCCGGATGGGTGCCGCGAGCTGGAGCTGCGGCTGGGCGAGCCGACGGGCGCGGTGGAGGGTCGCGTCGTCGACGACGCCGGCCGCGGGATGGGCGGCGTCGCGGTGCACGTCGTCGACGGCGCGCCGACGGGGCACGGGCGCGTCCTGGAGATGTTGCTCGCGCAGCAGCGCACAGACTTCGTCACGACGGACGCGGACGGCGCCTTCGCGGTCGAGGGCCTGTTCCGTCCGACCTGTGATCTCCTGTTCCACGACCTCTCGACCGGGCGCGTGAAGACCGTGGACGGCGTCGAACGCGGCGCGCGCGGCTTGCGCGTCGTGCTGGGCAGCGACCTGTCGATCCCGGAACTGCGCGGGCGCGTCGTCGACCGCCGCGGCGTCGCGGTGGCCGGCGCGACGCTGGCGACGCGGTTCACCGTGCGCGACGGCGGCGCGACCGGCGCCACGTACACCGGCGGGCGCCTCCTGGGCGAGACGGACGAGGACGGCGCGTTCGCGCTGCGCGACGTGCCCTTCGGCGACGCGCTCTTCCTCGTGCGCGGCGAGGGGATCGAGGAGACGACCTTCGCGCTGAGCGGCGTCGAGTCGGGCGAGCTGCGCCTGGAGGTCCCGCTGCGCCTGCGCTTCCGCCTCGACCGCGACGTCGCCGCGGGCGCGGACGCCTACCAGGTGGTGGACGCGAGCGGCGACGCGCTGCAGCTGCACGCGATCCACCCCGACCACACCGCGATCTGGAGGCGGTCGCCCATCCGGCGCGCGGACGTGATGCCGACCGTCGAGGTCTCCGACGCCGCGACCGAGATCGTCTTCTTCGCGGGGGACGAGGTCGCGGACCGCAAGCCGCTGCACCTCGTGCGGGGCGAGGTCGTGGTCGTGCGTTGACTTCCGCGAAGTGCGCGCGAACCGGGAGGGGCTCGAGGTGGTCCTGCCCCCGGGTGGGTGGTGGAGGAGGTGGGGGGCCGAGCGGCGGGGAGCGTGCTCCCGGCGCGTGCGGTGACCACACGCCGCGCGGCGCGATCCTCAATCGCCTCGCTCCGACCGGCGCCCGCCGTCCTCGCCCTCGGGGGCGCGCCGCGGGTGACGCGGGAACTCGCGCCACACGTCGAAGGCGGCCAGCCCGACGAACAGCATCACCTGCGACGCGATCCCGCCGATCGCGCCCGGCAGGAAGAGCCGCGTGACGACGACCCAGGCGCCGAGGCTCAGCGCCGCGTACACGCCGCGCGACCGCCCCTCCTCGCGGGCGGCGTGCGAGAAGAACGCCATGCCGAGGAGCAGGACGGCGAGGTTCGTGTAGGGGCCGGTCAGGACCTGGAAGAGGATCGCCATGCCTCTTCGCTCATCGACGACGCGGGGCGCGCGGTCGCAGGGAAACCGGGGGCGCGGCGGCGGCTCAGCCCAGCGTGACCAGGAACCAGGCGGCGACGAGCGCCAGGGGCGCGCCGACGGCGAGGTGCGCGCGCTTGCCGCGGGCGTCGGGGCGCGCGAGGCGCACGAGCGGCAAGAGCAGGAAGCGCGTCGAGAGGTCGACGGCCCAGCCCGAGAGGAGGCCCAGCCCGGTGCTCACGAAGGCGGCGAGCCACCAGCGCCCTTCGCCCATCGCCTCGACCGACGACCAGCCGAACGCGAGCACGCCCAGCGCGAGCGTGTAGGGGCCGGCGACGCGCCACGCGAGCTCGAGGAGCGCGAAGAGCGGTTCCGTGCAGCCGTCGAGGTCATCGAGCGCCATGCCGCGATCCTACCCCGCGCGCCGCGCCGTGTTCGAGCGAAGACGACGCGCGACTCGACGGGCGAGCGGGCCCTCCCTCGCCGCGCGCCGGGCGAGGTCCGCGGGGCGCGCGGCGCGGCGCTCAGACGGAGTCGCGCGCGGCGGGCACGGGCGGCGGCGACTCCATGCCCTCGAGGAAGGGCGCGGCGAGCTCGTGCGAGTGCTCGTCCCGCATCCGTCCCGGCGCCCAGCGGTGGACGATGGAGCGCCGCACCGCGAGCGCGCTCTTCTGCGCGTCCTTGCCGTTCGGATCGACGACCTGGATCTGCTGGAAGCCGCGCGGGTGCAGCGCGAGGCGCATGCGCGCGACGGCCGCGCGCTGGAACTTGGCCAGGAAGCCCTTGTCCAGCTTCACGCTGCCCATCGGGTGGATGCGCGCCATGCCCTTGCGCCACGCGTCGCGCTCGGAGACGAGCAGCACGTGGTTGAAGATCATCTTGTTCGCGCGCATCGGCAGCGCCTTCTTCGGCACCGTGCGGTTCACCAGCTGGTCGAACTCGGACAGGTTCCCGAGGTCCTTCAAGCGGGGGATGATCTCCCACCGCGCTTCGTTGACGAAGCGGTCGGCGTTCATCTCCCAGTAGAGGTGCCCGAGCCCCTTCGTGCGCGCGTACCGCGCCAGGTGATAGGGCACGAAGTGGTTGTGCGCGATCGTGTCGGCGGCCAGGTGGGAGAGGTAGCCGAGGACGAAGGCGTGCTGGCGCGGCGTGTCCGCCAGCTCGCGCATCTCGTCGATGATCGTCCAGCGGTGACAGTGGTTGTACTGACCGCCGTACCCTTTGAAGTTGATGATGTCCGCCGCGATGTTGCCGTAGAAGTAGGCGTCGCGCTCCGCGCCGAGCAGGTCGGCGACGTCGTTGGGCAACAGCTCGCGCTTGCGCCGGAGCACGCGTTCGGCGAACTCCAGGTGGTGGCCGGGGCCCCAGCCCGCGACGAGCGCGCAGGCGACGAGGCAGCATCCGAGGGCGAGCAACGAGGACATGGGGAGCGAGGGTACGCGGGCCCGGGAGTCCTAGCACCCGGGCCGCCGCAATTCCCCGGCCCGATCGTCGGAAGGACGCGCTTCGGCGCGCGTTCGTCGCGAACCGCGGCGCGCGCGGTGTGGTCCCCCGAGGCGGGTGGGGGCTTGGGATGGGCCGCCGGCGCGCAAGAGCGCGCTCCCGCGCTTGTGATGCCCGACCCGCGACCGGCATCATGCCCGTTCGAGCCGCGCCCACGCCGATGTCCGCCCTCCCCACACGCCCCGCCCGCCTCCTCACCGCCGCCACCGCCGCCGCCGCCGCACTCGCCCTCGCGCTGCCGGCGCTCCTCGCGACCGGCTGCGGGCGCGCGCCGGAGAGCTGGGTCGAGGTCCTGCGCGCGGCGCGCGGGGGCGCGGTGGTGGTCGAGGCGCCCACCGAGGACCTCGCGGCGCTCGCGCGGCGGGCCGCGGCGGGGTGGTCGCACGGCGCGCGCGTGGTGGCGCTCGGCTCGGACGCGCCCGAGGCCGGGCGGTGGCTCGAGCGCCTCGGCGCGGAGCGCGCGGCGGACGGCGGCTGGGTGCTCGGCGGCCTGACCTTCGGCGGCGCGGGCGACGTGCTGCTCGCGAGCTTCGCGGACCCGGACGCGCCCGGCGCGCCGCTCGTCCTGCTGGTCGGCGACGAACCGACCCTCGCCGCGCACCTCGCGGCGCTCGATCCGCCGCCGCGCCGGCCCAGCGCGCGCGTCGTGCGGCGCGGCGCGACGGTCTGGCGCGCGCCGTTGCGCATGGGCGGCGGCGTCGTGGCGAAGCGGGCCGAGGTCGTGCTGCCGCCGTCCGGCTTCCGCCTGCACGAGGCGGGGGGCGAGCTCGCCGCGGCGCGCGTGCTCGCGCCCCTCGAGGTCTTCCGCGGCACGCGCGTCGCGCCCGAGCGCGCCGACGCCTACCTCGCGGACGTTGCCGAGGCGCTGGGGCGCGCGGCGCGCTGGTGCGGCGGCGTGACGGGCGGCGCGCGGCTCGAGCTGCACGCGCGGGGCGTGACCTTCGCCGCGGCGGGCGGCCGCGACGAGCTCGGCGTCGTCGATCCGGCCGGGCACCGCGTGGCGGCGCTGCTCACGGCGACGCTGCCCGACGACGGCGGCGCGGCGGCGGCGGAAGCGCTGGCGCGGCGCACGCTCGGGCCGCCCGCTTCGACCGAGACGGCGCGCGCGTTCGGCGTCGCGGCCGCCGGTCGGTACTGGGGCCGCCCGCTGGAACAGTGGCCGTCGGAGGGCGAGCTCGGCCCGCTCGCGCGCACGGCCGACCTGGCGCGACGCCTGCGCGCGCTCGCCGAGTCCGGCGACGCCGATGGCCTGCGCGCGGCGTGGAGCGGCGCGTCCCCGCAGCTCGATCCGGCGCCGGCCGACGGCGTCGCGGTCCCGCGGACGACCGCCTTCGACGGCGAGCTGCGCGGCGTGGTCGTCGACCTGCCGCCGGCGCCGCTCCTGGACCGCGAGGACCTGACCCGCGACGCGGCGCGCGCCGCGAGCCTCGGCGCGAACGGCGTCTCGGTCTCGTGCGCGGTGCTGGAGAACGCGCCGCTGCCCGAGCGCGTCGGCGACCCGCGCCCGGCGGTCGGTCGGACCGCGCAGGGCGACGCGCTGCTCGCCGCCTTCCTCGACGAGGCGCGCGTGGTGGGCCTGGGACGACTCACGCTGCGGCCGCGCGCGCTGGAGTGGGACTCGGGCTACGACGTCGCGCGGCGCAAGACCACGACGGTCGCGGGGTGGGACGAGGTCTTCGCGTCCTACGTCGCCGCCTTCGACCACGTCGCGACGCTGGCGGACCTCCTGGGC
>JAUHYB010000418.1 GCA_030426745.1 bacterium | reverse complement strand
TCGTTTTTTCGCCGACGCGATCGACGGCAGCCGGCGCCGAAGGCGCCGGCTGCCGTCGATCGCGTCGGTGAAAGAACGAGCCCGGCTCCGTACTTTCCCCGCGAGGCGACGTCCGTAGCCGAAGGTACGGTGCCGGGTGCAGAATCGTCGGCTACCGGGCTCGCGGCACGTCTACTGCCAGTCGACCTGCAGCGCCTGGCTGAAGTTCGAGCCGGAACCGCACGGCGAGCCGCCGGGGTCGCGGTACCACATCTGGTAGTAGCGCGTGGCCCCCGGGCCCGGCACGTTGCCCTCGGTCACGATCGACACCGTCGTCGAGCCCGCGCCGAAGGCGTCCAGGAACACGATCTCCAGGCGCAACGTCGGGTTGCCGGTGCAGAGGATGCCGTCCTTGAAGGGCGTCGCGATCTGGGTGACGCCCTGCACGAGCAGGCCCGGTTGGTTGGGGCGCGCCTGCACGACGTCGAAGGCCAGGTCGTCCGCGGCGAAGGAGTTCGAGCCCGTCGCCGACAGGATCGCGCCGTAGCCGAGCGAGCTGGCGCAGCCCTCGCCGGCGCCCGCGCCCGACCAGTTCAGGCAGGGACAGGCCGCGCCCGACGATCCGTCGCCCTCGCAGAAGCTGGTCGCGATGGGCCCGCCGCCGGACACCGTCACGGTCAGGTCGTAGTCGTTCTCCGGCCCCGACGCGTTCCAGATGTGCACGCGCAGCGAGTAGGTGGTGTCCGAACCCGTCGTGTTCGTCCACGTCATGAACTCGTCGTCCGTGCTCGTGTATCCGCGCACCAGGTAGGTGTCGAAGACGCAGTCGCCCGGCGAGGCGTACAGGTAGGTGTCGATGTCGGCCACCGACGCCGTGTGCAGGCACGCCACGTCGATCGTCGCGCCCGCGGGCACGTCGATCAGGTAGTGGTCCTCGTCGTCGTCGCGCACGACGAGGTCCGGGTAGCTGCCCGGCGCGAGCGGAACGGCCGACCCGCAGTCGTCGTTGTCCTCCAGCGCGTCGTCGTTCACGGGCGGCGCGTCGACGCCGATCGTCATGTCGTACTCGTTCTCGTCGGCGTTCGAGGCGCTGTCGTACATGTTGACCTGCAGCCAGTACTGCTGCGGTCCGCCGGTGGCGTTCGTCCAGCTGATCGACTCGTCGTCCGTCCCGGTGAAGCCGCGCACCAGGTAGCTCGACTGGTCGCCGCAGGTGAACACGTCGTCGGTGTCGTAGAGGTAGCAGTCGATGTCGCCGCTCGCGTTCGTGAAGAAGAGGTCGACGTTCAGCGTCTCGCCGGCCTGCAGCGTGATCGTGTAGTAGTCCACGTCCGTCTTCGCGACGTTCAGGCCCGTGTCCGAGCCCGGCGTGATCGCGGCCGCGATCGAGCAGTTGTCGTTCTCCTCGTAGACGTCGGGCGAGAGCCCCGAGCCGCCGACGGAGTAGACCTGCGGGCGCCAGTTCTCGAGCGTGCAGCGCATGCGGTTCGCCTGGTCGGCGGTGAAGCCCGTCATGCACAGGTCGTCCGAGTAGTCCATGTAGTTGCGCACCGGGTCGAGCGAGCCGCAGCTGGTCGAGCTCGTCGCGCAGCCGTAGTTCTCGTTCGCCTCGGCGTTCGTGTCGCAGATCAGGTCGCCGCTGCTGCTGCACGAGCCGCCGCCGCAGCCGCCCTCGAAGGTGTGGAACAGGCCGAGGTAGTGGCCGACTTCGTGGGTCGTCGTCCGGCCCTGGTGGAAGGGCCAGTTCGCGCTGTCGCGCCCGAACGACGAGTACAGCACGACCACGCGGTCCGAGTTGTTCCCCGCGTTGCCCGAGGCCGGCAGGTAGGGCACGTAGCCGAGCGCGCCGCCCGCGTCGTTCGTGTAGATGTTCAGGTACTCGTCCGGGTCCCAGGCCAGCGTGTTCCAGTACGACCCGCTGTCGTTGAACCAGGTGTTGTTCGACGAGTAGGTGATGCCGGTCGTGGGGCTGCCGCCGGGGTCGACGGTCGCCAGCTCGAACTGGATCTTGGTGTCGACGCCGTTGGCGCCGTTCGTCCCGGCCAGCGCGCGGAAGTCCTCGTTCAGGATGTCGATCTGACTCTGCACGTCGGCGGGGCTGATGTAGCCCGTGCCGTTCGTCCGCTGGATCACGTGCACGACGACGGGGATCGTGTAGACGTCGCCCGGGTCGTACTGCGCCAGCGTGTTCGTCTGGAAGAAGTTGCAGTCCGAAGTCGACAGGAAGCCGCCTTGCGCGGCGCTCGCCAGGTCGCGCCCGGGCGCCTTGCAACGCAGGCCGGCGGCGCGGAAGCGGTCGGACCCGTTCCAGGCCTGCCAGCTGGGCCACCACTTGCCGCCGACGAGGGCGGCGCCGCTCTCGCGCGCGAAGGGCGGCTGGGCGCCGGGGTTGGTCTGGAGGGCGGCGGAGGCGGACGAACAGACCGCGGCCGTTGCGGCGGCCGCGAGGAGGAAGCGTCTCATGGGGGAGCGGCCGCGAGGGACGGCCGTCGGGGGAACGGTGGCCAAGGCGCGGCGAGGTGGGCGCCGCGCGGGGGAGTCGAGGGAGGGCCCCGCCGCTCCGCGCGGGATGTGGCGACCCCGCATCCCTTGGGGGCGACCACGGCGGAGCGACCGGACCTGTGGTGTGGACGCGCCGCGGGCGCCCGCGGTTCCCCCGCATCGGGGCGGAGGGCGAGCGCGGTCCCCGACGAGGGCGGGTCGGGCGGCGCGCGGTCGTACGCGACGGGGGCGCAGGAGGCCATCGCCGGGCGTCCCGCCCGTAGGTCGCCGCCAACGCCGCGCAGCCGGCCCCCGAGGAGGGCCGGCCGCGCCGTGGTTCGCGATCCCGGGCCGATCTCCCGGCCGGGGGGATCAGTGCTCGTCGGTCAGGTAGTTCATGAAGGACATGCCGATGTCCTCGAACTGGTGCTCGCGCGGAACGACGACGGCGTCCTTGATGCAGACCTGCTCGCACAGCTTGCACGAGATGCAGTTCTTCTCGATCACCGCCGCGATGCGGTTGTTCTGCGGCAGCAGGCCGACGTCCATGCCCTCGAAGCAGGGCGCCGGGACCATCTCGAGCGCCTCGAAGGGGCACACGTCGACGCAGTACTCGCAGCCCGTGCAGAGCTCCTCGTAGACCTCCGCCTTCGGCACCTTCTTCGGCTTGATCTTCTGCACCACGACC
>JAUHYB010000045.1 GCA_030426745.1 bacterium | reverse complement strand
GAGCGGAGCAGCGCGCCCATCGCGGCGAACGCGAGCGCGGCGGCGGGCGCGAGGAAGGTCAGCGGGTACCACACCAGCGACACGCCGAGGGTCGCGACCACGGCGGCGCCGAGCGTCGCGCGCGTGAGCGCGTCGTCGGGATCCGCGGCGTCGTCCGCGGCGCGCGTCGCGACGATCGCCCGCCACGCGCGGACGAGCGCCAGCGCGAGGAAGACCGCGAACAGCACGCCGCCGACGACGCCGCTCTCGACGAACGCGAGCAGCACGTCGTCGTGGGGGTGCTCGACGATCGACTCGGCGCCGGTGCGGCGGCCGTGGGTCGAGCGCTCGATCTCGGCGGGGTCGCGGACCTCGGGGAAGCGCGCGACGAACTGGCCCGCGCCGACGCCGAAGACCGGCGCGTCGCCGGCGAGCTCGAGCGCGGGCGGCACGACCATCCAGCGCACCGCGAGGCCGCTGGCGTTGCCGGCGCTCTGCTCGGCCATCGTCGGCGCGCCGTCGACGCCGGTGGGGCGCAGGAAGCCGAACCAGACGAAGAGCGCGAGCGCCAGCGCGCCCGCGCCGCCCAGCAGGAGCGGGGTCGCGCGGCGGCGCGCGCCATCGATCGCGCGTCCACGCGCGCCATCGACCTCGTCGCCGCGCTGCGCGCGCACCGCGTGCACCGCGCCCAGCCCGGCGCCCAGCGCGAGGCAGCCGAGCGCCGCGAGCGAGGGCGGCGCCGCCAGCACGACGAGGCCCAGCGCGAAGGCCGCCGCGCCCAGCGCCCGCGACCAGCCGGCGCGGCGCACCGCGTGCCACGCGCCGACGACCGCGCCGGGCAGCACGACCAGCGCCGTCTCGCCCGAGTTGCGCAGCGGGCCGGCCCAGTCGCCGTGTTCGTGGAAGAGGTGCAGCGTCGCGAGGCTCGCGACGAGCGCGACGAACACCAGCCCGTTCGCCAGCGCGCGCCGCCCCGCGGCGTTCAACCCGCTGCCGACGATCGCGCACACGCCGGCGATCGAGACGATCATCAACGCGCGGTCGGCCTCCAGGGTGTCCGTCCCGCCGCGCGTCGCGCCGTAGGCGGTCCACGCCCAGTAGGCGAGCAGCACCGCGAGGCCCGTCGCGCGCGCGCGCGACAGGAAGGCGCCGAGCACGGCGGCCGGCAGCAGCAGCAGCGCGGTCCAGCCGGTGCCGGTCAGCTCGGTCGCGAAGGCGAGGTCCGCGAGCGGCCCGTTCGGCAGAGCCAGCACGAGCGCCGGCAGGCACGACGCGTACGCCGCCAGGCGCCCGAGGACCTCGTCACGCAGCGACGTCACGCGGTCTCGGACGCGCGGGTGCCGATCGTCTTCCCGAGCAGCGCGTCGACGTACGCCTCGGGGTCGAAGGCTTCGAGCAGCTCCAGGCTCTCGCCCGTTCCGATGTAGCGCACCGGCAGGCCGAGCGCGTCCTTGATGCCGAACACGGCGCCGCCGCGCGCGGTGCCGTCGAGCTTCGCCAGCACGAGGCCGGTCACCTCGACCGCCGCGGTGAACTCGCGCGCTTGCGCGATGGCGTTCTGGCCGTTCGTCGCGTCCAGCACGAGCCACGTCTCGTGCGGCGCGCCGGGCAGGCGCCCCGCGATCACGCGGCGCACCTTGTTCAGCTCGTCCATCAGGTTCTTCTGCGTGTGCAGGCGACCCGCGGTGTCCACGATGACGACGTCGCGGCCGCGCGCCATCGCCGCGTCGACGGCGTCGAACGCGATCGAGGCCGGGTCGGCGCCGTCCTTCTTCGAGCGCACGATGTCCGCGCCGTTGCGCTGCGCCCAGATCTCGAGCTGGTCCGCCGCGGCCGCGCGGAAGGTGTCGCCGGCGGCGAGCAGCACGGACTTGCCCTGCTTCTGGAAGCGGTGCGCCAGCTTCGCGATCGACGTCGTCTTGCCGGAACCGTTCACGCCGACGATCAGGATGACCGTCGGGTCGGACGGCGGGTCGTACTCGCCGCCGGACTGGTCCAGGCGGCCCAGCAGCGTCGCGCGCAGGTGCTCGCGCACGTCGTCCTCGCCCTTCAGCTCGCCGCGCTTGTGCAGGCGGGCGAGGTCCTCGACCAGCTCCGTCGCGATCGGGCCCAGGTCGGAGGTGTAGAGCAGCTCCTCGAGCTCGCCGAGGAGCTGTTCGTCGATCGGACGGCCGCCGCGGAACAGCGACGAGATGCCGTCGGAGAGCTTCTCGCGCGTCTTCGTGAGGCGCTGCTTCAGGCGGTCGAGCAGTCCCATCGGTTCAACCCTTCGCGTCGCCCTCGCCGGCGCCGGACTTCGCCTTGCCGGCCGCGCGGTTCATGATCTTGTCGAGGATGCCGTTGATGAACGCGCCCGAGTTCTGCGTCGAGTAGCGCTTGCCGATCTCGATCGCCTCGTTGATCGCGACCTTCGGCGGGATGTCGGAGCAGTGCAGCAGCTCGTGCGTGGCGAGGCGCAGCACGTTGCGGTCGATCACGGCCATGCGCGAGATGTTCCAGTTCTGCGCCACGCTCTGGATCACGTCGTCGACCTCCTCGCGGTGCTCGAGGGTGCCCTCGACCAGCCGCTTGGCGAAGCGACGCGTCTCGACGTCCTTCTCCTCCTCGCGGAGGAAGTCGTCGGCCTTGTCGACGCCGAGGTCGACGAGGTCGTTCTGGTAGAGGAACTGCAGGGCCAGCTCGCGGGCTCGCGTGCGCTTCTTCATCGCGTTGGGACGACGGGAGTCGGGGCGTTCAGGGTCGGGTGGGGGCGGGGAAGCCGAGCGGTCGGGCGCCGGTGTCCTCGGAGCGGTCGAGCGCGTCGAGCACCAGGAGCGCGGCGCGCGCGAGCTCGCGACCCTTGTCCTGCTCGCCGCCGTCCTCCACCGGCAGCGCGCGGGCGCGGGCCTGTTCGAGCGTGTTGCAGGTCAGCACGCCGAGCAGCACGGGCGTGTCCGTCTCCAGCATGACCTGGCGAATGCCGTCGGTGGCGCCCTGCGCGACGTAGACGTCGTGGGTCGTCTCGCCCTTCAGCACCAGGCCCAGGCAGATCACCGCGTCGACGTCCGGCCGGCGCGCGAAGCGGCGCGCCACGATCGGCAGCTCGAAGGCGCCGGGGACCGTCACCGCGGGCAGGTCGGCCTCGTCCAGGCCGGAGGCCACCAGCTCCTTCACCGCCGACGCGTGCATCGCGCCGGTCAAGTCGTGGTGGAAGGTGCTGACGACGAAGGCGATCTTCGCGCCGGGGCGCGTGAGGCGCGGGCGGGCGTCGCTCTGGGGATCGCTGGCCATGACGGCGGTGCTCGGGGACGGCGTTGGGAAGGATCGGGGCGTGCGGCGGACGCGCGGGCCCGCCGAGGTCGGGGACCCGCCCGTTTCGAGGCGCGAGAGTCTAGCCCCGCTGACGCGGGGTGGCTACCCGGCGGGGCGGGAAAGGGCGCGCCCTCGCGGACGGGTCTGCTAGTCTCGTCGAATGCACCTGTGCAACGCCTGGACCTCCGCCGCTCTCGCCACTCTCGGCCTCCTCCTCACGGGGTGCGCCCCGGAAGTGGACCACGGCGAGATGACCGTGGAGGTCGTGCGCACGTCCCTCATCACGGAGCCGGGCTCATGGGCCGTGCTGGCCGAGCCGTCGGGGCACCCCGTGGAACTGATGACCCTGGTCCCGTGGACGTCGAGTCGGGGCCTGGGAGTGGTCGCGCCGAGCCTTCGGCTGGTCCCGGACACGCGTGTTCGCCTCGAGACCGGAGGCGCAT
The DNA here is from genome assembly GCA_030426745.1 of bacterium. Taxonomy (GTDB): domain Bacteria; phylum Planctomycetota; class UBA1135; order UBA1135; genus JACKHV01. The sequence continues at coordinate 12,910 of JAUHYB010000045.1, read as the reverse complement.
CGGGCACGGTGCTCCGCATGCGCTCCGGCTTCGACCGCGGTGCCTACCAGGGAGAAGACATCGGGCGCGTTCGGTTCCGAGTTCGCGCGGGAGACCGGGTGGTGCATGAGTCCGTGCGTCCCTACGGTCGGGCCGTTCCGCAGGCCGAGCGCGAGTGGGTCGAAACGGAGCATCCGATTCCGGGGTCCGGAGTGCTCGTGCTAGAGACGCACCTCTTGGAATCGACGGGAGCGCCGCCCGCGTTCGGCGTCTCCGGCCTCGAGGTGGTCGAGCGTGAGCGCGTCGTGCGCCGCGGAGCGGACGAGGACCACCCGAACGTGGTGCTGGTCGTCATGGACACGCTGCGGGCCGACCGGCTCGGGTGCTACGGCTACGAGCGGCCGCTCAGCCCGAACATCGACGCGCTGGCGGAGCGTGGTGCCGTGTTCGAGCGCGGTTTCAGCGCGGCGCCGTGGACCTGGCCGTCGACCGCGTCGATCCTCACCGGGCTCGAGCCGCCGGCGCACGGCGTGGTCGATCAGCAGTCGTGCTTCCTGTCGTACGGGCTCGACACGTTGACGGAGTCGCTGCAGCGCGCCGGGTGGACCACGGGAGCCTTCTCGACGAACCCCTTGATCTCGGCCGAGACGGACTTCGACCAGGGCTTCGAGGAGTTCCACGGCTTCGACCTGCAGCCGACACGCGAGATCCGGGACGAGATCGAGGACTGGATCGCCGCACAGGGCGAGCGCCGCTTCTTCCTGTACCTGCAGCTCGTCGACCCGCACGAGTACCTGCCCGACGAGCAATACCTCGAACGCTGGGGGCGACCGGCGCCGGAGGACTTCGAGCCGGCCGTGTGGATCGCGCTCGAGCGCGCGAGGACCGCGGAGCTGGACCGCTTCCGTCTGCGCATCCCCGACTACGTCGACTACTACTCGGCGGTCTACGACGCGACCGTGGCCGAGGCGGACGCGTTCATGGGCGCGCTCACGCGCGCCCTCGAGCGCAGCGGCGTCGCGGAACACACGGTCGTCGCGCTGACCTCCGACCACGGCGAGGAGTTCTACGAGCACGGACAGGTGCTGCACGCCAAGCAGCTGTACGACGAGTCGGTCCACGTCCCGCTGATCCTCGCCGGGCCGGGCGTGCCCGCAGGCGTACGTTACGACCTCCCCGTCGAGAACCGCCACCTGGCGGCCACGCTGCTCTCGCTCGCCGGAGTTCCTGACGACCACGACGTCCCCGGGCTCGACCTGCTCGACGGACGGGACCGCGACGAAGCCCGCACGCTGCCCGTCTTCTGCTCGACGGAGTTGGGACGTTGGATCGCGCGGGACGGTGCACTCGTGCGGACACCTGCGTCGCTCCACTCCGTCCGCTTCCAGGGTCTGCTCTACCTGTGGAACCCCGAGCCGCCGGAGGGCGACACCGGCGACCGCCTGTTCGATCTCGACGCGGACCCGGGCGCGCAAGTCGACCTGTCCGACGCGCGCCCGGAGGACTGCCGCAAACTGCGGACGCTGATCGTGGACTGGATCGAGCGCGGCGCCGCGCACCGCCCCGCCAGTGTCAGCGGCGGGCGGTCATCGCTCGAGCTGTTGGAGCGGTTGGGCTACGTGGACAGCGAGCAGCGCTAGGGGGCTTATGGCACGGCGGGCGCATCGATGCGTCGCAGGGGTGGGACGAGCTTGTGTCGAAACCGGGACCAAGTGTGAATGCGGTCTCGTCCCCATTGATTCACAGGGCGGCCGTGAAGTACCAGGGCAGCTTGCCGTGCGCCGAACCGGCGTGGCGGTTTACATCCTACTTACTTCAAGGGTATTTTGAGGGTCCCAAATGAACGCTCGACTTCTGCTTCCCCTGGTCGCCGCCTCGTTCCTCTGTGATTGGTCTTCAGGGCAGTCCGGCTCCTTCGAGTATGTACATGGCTCAAAAGTGAATCGTGTGCTGGCGCGCAGTGATCTGGAGGTTTGGACGACCCTCGATGGAGGCGTCATTCGCTACTCCACGGACGGCGGAGTGACCTTTCAGAACGCCACCCTGCCGGACGCCGTGCGGGGAAACCTGGAAGGGATCTGTCAAGTCCAGGCTGGGGGGTCCACGACCATGTGGGCCGTGGGGCAGCATGGTGTGGTCTTGCGGTCAGTAGATGCTGGGGCCACGTGGGCCCTTCAGGCCACGATCTCCGGTCCAGGGGGAAGCGGCGTTTACCTAAGGGACGTGCTGTTTGCCGACACTTCCAATGGTCTCGCAGTCGGGGACGGCGACTTGATCTACTACTCAGCCGACGGTGGCTCGACTTGGACGGGCCCGGTCGTAACGGGGCACTTCGATTCGTCAATCAAGTGGTACCGTATCCACTCCTTTTCCTCGTCAGAGTACTTCGTTGTCGGCACGGACCTGTGGGTAGCCAACATCAATCTTGCGGGAAGTTCAACTAAGACACAGATCCTGGTGGACCCTCTCACTTGGTACCCAGTGCAGTTCCCCGCGAATGGATCGTGGGAGATCGACCTGTGGGACGTCGAGTTCGACGGTAGCGTTGGGTACACGGTCGGGGGGTACAAGAACGCGAACGGGTATGCGTTCCGCAGTACTGACTACGGATCGACATGGACGCTGCTCACGGACTGCGTTGACCGGTCGCTGGTCTACGACGGTTGGCCTGGAGGCGTGATTCCGCCCACTTTCTGGGGCGTGGAGATGTTCGGTGGTCAGTCAGACTTGGCGATCGCAGGCTACGGTTCCTCGGTCCACGTGATTCCCTCGAACACGGTGAGCGGGAACAAGATTCTGCCCAGTAGCTCGACACCACAGACCTGCGCTCAGGCCGGGCTGCAGATGCGGGTCTGCGACCAGGACGACCTCAGCGACCTCGCCATGGACGATGAAGACCAGGTTCGACCCTTCCTGCTCGACATCGAAGCGTCCGACTCGGGCGATGTTACGTGGGCAGTGGGGGACATGGGCGTAGTTCGCGTGTCCTCGGATCGCGGAGAGACGTGGTCCGACGTGGCGGGAAACCACAGGACCCGTATCGAGGGTTGTGACTTCGCCTCAATGTCCGTTGGGATGGCGTTCGGGCAGCTCCAGCGAGTGATGTGGACCACAGATGGCGGGGAGAACTGGACTCTCGAACTAGACGGTGGTGGTGGCAGCCCGGCTCTTCGGGCGGGAGACATCAGTTCGCTCGGCGTGCTCGCCGCGGTTGTCGGGGACGACGGCGCGGTTGCGTTGCGGGATTCTGGCGGCTCCTGGAGCACCCAAACGTTGTCCGGAGCTCCCGATCTTCACTCAGTGGCAATGACTGACGATGGAATCGGCATCGTCGCCTGCGGCGATAACGGCGGTGTGTACACCAGTACGAATAGTGGCGCGACGTTCACGAGCAGTACCCTTCAGCACGGGGGCAGCGGGGTCACCGCCGACCTCGTCCAGCTGATCCGGATCGCGGGCCGAGTATTTTACCTGGCTTCTGACAATTACATCTACATCGCCAACGAAGCCTCGCATACGAGCGCGTACGAGCGTCTTCCGCTAGTAGATGCATCGATGCTGATGCCTTCTGCCGCGCCGACCGCATTCGGCATACGGATGGTTGGTATGAACGCCCAGATCATGGCCGGCAACGAGGACGGCGAGCTGTTCGAGCACAACGCTGGGAAGCTGCACCTCGTGGTAGCGAGTGGCGGCTCGCTCACTCCTTCCGCTGTGGTGCGCGTAGAGCCGGTTCCCGGGAACCCAGACTGGTTCGTCGGCGGTGCGAATGGGGATGTCCTGCGCTTCGACGGTTCTTCATGGTCGCTGCCGAAGACCTCGATGAAGACCGGTTCGCAGCCGGTGAACGGTCTCGAGTTCTTCCCTGTCGGCGGGGGAGGCTTCGAAGGGCTTCTGATGTCGCGCCGGTCGACCGTCTGCGTCTGGCAGCCCTAGTACGCCAGAATCCGGAGGGTGATTGGCTCGCTCGAGCACACGTATGACCTCGCTCCTCACCTCCGCCGCCCAAGGTGTCGGCGGCGGTGGGGGGATCGGCGCGATCAAGAGATGACGGACGCTCGATCAGGTGCGTCGGGCCGCCGCCCCAGGCGCACCAGCCACCCCGCGTGCGCCGCGACCGCGTGCCCCAGGTCGTCCATCAGCGTGTACGCGAGCGGCACGACCCACAGCGTGAAGAAGGTGGAGATCGCCAGGCCGCCGGCGACGCAGGTCGCGAGCGCGCGGTAGTCGATGCCGTCGGCGGGCGGCTCGGCGATCGTCATCGGCAGGAGGCCGAAGATCGTCGTCATCGCCGTCATCACGATCGGGCGCACGCGCGAGGCGCTGCCGTCGAGCACCGCTTCGCGGCGCGGCCGGCCCTCGAGGCGCAAGCGGTGGATGCGGTCGATCAGGACGATGCCGTTGTTGACGACGACGCCGATCAGGATGATCACGCCGATCATGCCGACCGGGTCCAGCTGCGTGCCGGTCAGGAGCAGGCTCCACAGCGCGCCGACGACGGCGAAGGGGATCGTGAAGAGCACCGAGAACGGCAGCAGCACGGACTCGAACAGGATGCCCATCACCAGGAACACGAGCAGCACCGAGAGCAGCGCCGCGGACACCATCTCCGCGAACTCCTCCGCCTGGCGGTTGCGCGCGGAGCGGCCCTCGCCGACCGAGAAGCCGCGCGGCAGGTCCATGCCGCGCAAGAGCGCGTTGCCGGCGTCGGAGACCTCCGCCTGGCGCGCCGGGTCGTCGACGCGGCCCTGGATGACGAAGCTGATCTGGCCGTCGACGCGGCGGATGGTGCGCTGGCCCGGCGCGAACTCGAGGCGCGCGAAGGACGCCAGCATCGGCGCCGCGTTCGCCGTGTAGACGTCCAGCTCGCGCAGCGTGTCGAGGCCCGCCGTCTTCTCCGCGTCGTAGCCGATGAAGAAGGGGATCTCGCGGCCGGGCTCGTGGAAGCGCGGCAACGAGAAGCCGCGCAGCGCCCACGCGACGTTCTGCAGGACGGCGTCGGCGGTGACGCCCAGGCTCCAGGCCTGCTCCTGGTCCATGCGCACCTGCACCTGCGGCGGCGCGTCCTGGATGGGGGAGCTCAGGTCCGACAACCCGTCGACGTCCTCGAGCAGGCGCAGCGCGTCGAGGCCGATGCGACGCAGCGTGTCGGGTTCGGGCCCGCGCAGCTCGAAGGTGACGATCGTGTTCGAGCGCGTGTCGATCGACTCCTCGCCGTAGAAGCGCGTCTCGTGGCCGGAGACCTTCGGCCAGACCTCGCGCAGCTCGTCGCGCACGCGCTCGTGCTCTTCCTTCGACAGCGCGTGGTCCCAGTAGAGCGTGAAGTCGGCCTCGTCGTCCTGGAAGCGCACGGCGTGGTTCTCGAAGCCCCACGCGTCCTTGTGCGCGTCGAGGACGGCCTCGTAGCGGCGGAACTCCTCGCTGGCCTGCGCGAGCGTGAAGTTGTCCTCGAGCTCGACGTGGACCTCGATGTTCGAGCGGCTCTCGTCCTCGGTGAAGCCGGCGAAGTCGAGCGCGCCGAGCGGGACCTGGATGGACAGGACGGCGACCGCCGCCAGCGCCGCGGCGGCGACGCGGTGGTGCAGCGTCCAGCCCAGGATCGCGCGGTTCGACGCGACCAGCAGCTCGATGAACGACGACAGCGCGCGGAAGCGCGGCGGGCCGAGCCGCGGCGACGGGCCCAGGCGCTCGCGCCAGCGCGGCACGGCGAACAGCAGCAGCGCGGCGCCCACCAGCGCGGCGAGGAAGACCATCACGCCCGCCGAGCGCGCCTGCGTCGTGAACGCCTCGCGGCCGGGGAACTCCGGCGCGGACGACGCGGCCGCGAACCAGCCGTAGGCGCGCCACGCCGCGACGCCGACCAGCGCGGCCGCCGCGGGGACCCGCAGCGGCGCGAGCACCGCCAGGACCACGCGCACGACCCGGTGGAGGACGACGGACAGGAGGTGCAGCGGCCGGCGCGCGGCGTCCAGCGCCAGCGCCGTCGCGCGCACCGGCAGGGCGGCGATCGGCGCCATGACGCGCGCCGCCGCGGACCCGAGCCGGCCGCGCGGGCCGATGATGCGCGCGGTCACGACCGGCAGGAACACCAGCGCGACCATCAGGCTCAACAGCAGCGCGACGCACAGCGGGATCCCGAGCGCGCCGAAGATCACGCGCGTCGTCGGGTTCTCGGTCATGAAGATCAGCGGCAGGAAGACGACGACCGTCGTCAGCGTCGCCAGCGCGACCGCCAGGCCGACCTCGCGCACGCCCTGCGCCGCGGCCGCGCGCGGGTCGCGGCCCTCGCCGTGCAGGCGCACGATGTTCTCGATCACGACGACGGAGTTGTCGACCAGCATGCCGATCGCCAGCGTCACGCCGGTCATCGTCAGCATGTTGAACGACCCGCCGGTGAAGTAGATCCACGCGATCGCCAGCAGCGCGGCGACGGGGATCGACAGCGCGACGACGATCGTCGCGCGCACGCGGCGCAGGAAGACGAACAGCACGATCGCGGCCAGCGCGCCGCCCCAGATCGCCGTCGAGCGCAGCTGGTCCAGCGAGCTCTCGATGAAGTCGCCCTGCGCGAACAGGACGTGGAACTTCAGCTTGCCGCGCGTCGCCGGGTCCTCCTCGAGCGCCTCGAAGGCCTGCTTGATGCGCCGCGAGGTCTCGACGACGTTCGCCTGGCTCTCCTTGCGCACCTCGCCCCAGTAGGCGAAGCGCCCGTTGATGCGCGACAGCTCGTCGCGCACGCCCTTGGACCGCACGACGCGCCCGACGTCGCCGATCGTCTGGCCGTTGCCGATGGGGAAGGCCTCGATCTCGTCGAGGTCCTTGAAGCGCATGTCGGACCGCAGCAGCACGCGCCGCCCGCCGTCGTCGACGTGGCCCAAGGGCTGCGTGAAGTTGTCGCGCGACAGCCGCCCGATCAACTCGCCGATGTCCAGGCGCGAGCCCTTCACGCGCTCCTCGTCCAGCAGGATCTCGACCGCGTCGTCGAGCATCCCGTAGATCTGCACGCGCGTCACGCCGTCGACGGCCTCGATGCGCCGCTGCACGACCGTGTCGAGCAGGTAGTCGAGGTCCTCGGACTGCTCCTCGTAGGTGACGGCGAACCACACCGTCGGCCACTCGGACTGGTCCCAGGCCCAGACGAAGATGCGGTTCAGCGTGTCGGGCAGCGTGGGGCGCACGCGCTCGAGCCGGTCGCGCAGCTCCGCCTTCGCGAGGTCCATGTCCACGCTGGACGCGTAGACGATCGAGATGCCGACCTCGTCGGGGGACGCGCGCGAGTAGACGTGGTCGATGCCCGAGAGGGTGCGGATCTGCTCCTCGATCGGGCGGACGACCTCGCGCTCGTTCTCCTGCGCGCTGGCGCCGGGGTGCGTGATCCAGACGTACAGCTGGTTGGCCGCGAAGCCGCTGGGCATCATCTCGACCGGGATGCGCGCGTAGGCGATCGCGCCGACGACCATCAGCGTCAGGAACGCGACGGACAGCGCGACCGGGCGGCGCACCGCGCCGGTGAAGAAGCCGCCGGCGCCGCTCACGCAGCCTCCTCCCGCGCGGCGCGCAGGTAGGCGAGCGAGTAGGCGACGGGGATCAGCACCAGCGTCAGCAAGGTGGAGCTGGAGAGCCCGGCGATGACGGTGATCGCCATGGGCGCGCGGATCTCGGCGCCGGCGCCGCTGGCGCCGAACAGCTCGGCCAGCGCGGAGAGCGGGGACCCTTCGCCGGCGCCGCGCCCGAGCGCCGCGAGCGGTTCGAAGACCGGGTCCAGCCAGCCGGTCAACGGCAACAGGCCGAGGCCCGTCGTGAGCGTCGTCATCAGGATCGGCCGCAGGCGCGCGCGCCCGGCCTCCTCGATGGCGTCGAACAGCGCGAGCCCCTGCGCGCGCTTCTGGTTGATGCGGTCGACCAGCACGATCGCGTTGTTCACCACGATGCCCGCCAGCAGGATCGCGCCGATGAACACGACGACGGACAGCGGGATGGCCAGCAGGTCCAGCGTGTAGACCACGCCGACCAGCGCCAGGGGCACGGTCAGCATGATGATCAGCGGTTGCACCAGGCTCTCGAACTGGCTGGCCATCACGACGTAGACCAGGAAGATCGCCAGCAGCAGCGCGGCGATCATGCTGTCGCGGCCGGCGTCCAGCTCACGCTTCTGACCGCCGAGCTCGACGAAGACGTCGTTCGGCGTCTCGAGGCCGCGCAGCGCTTCCTCGATGCGCGCGTTCAGGCCGCCCAGGTCCAGGCCCGTGCCCGTCGCGGAGATCACGATCGCGCGGCTGTTGCCGATGCGGCGGATCTCGGCGGGGCCGCGCACGAGTTCCACGTCGGCGACGCTGGACAGCGGCACGGGGCGCGGCGCCTCGGGGTTCACCGACAGCTCGAGCACCTCGTCGAGCGTCGCCAGGAAGCGCTCGTCGCCCTGCACGCGGATGTCGATGCGGTCGTCGCCGTCGGACAGGCGCGTCGAGACCGTGCCGAGCAGCGAGTCGCGCAGGAGGTCGGAGACGGCCGCCAGGTCCAGGCCGTACTCCAGCGTCTTCTCGCGGTCGAACACGACGCGCGCCTCGGGGTGGCCGACGCGCAGGGTCGAGCGCACGTCCGTCAGCTGCGGAACGGCGGACAGGCGGCGCTGCACCTCGTTCGCGACCTCGGCCATGCGGTCCAGGTCGTACCCGACGACCTCGACGGCCAGCGGCGCGTCGATGACGAAGGGCGTGGGGCGCGTGACCTCGACCGAGCGCACCTCGGGGTGCGCCTCCAGCAGCGCGCGCACGTCGGCGAGCACCGCTTCCTCGGCGTCCATCGCGCCCGCGGCCAGGCGCACGGTCAGGCGGCCGGTGTACTCGCCCTCGATGTCGCGCGTCAGCGTGTCCGACTCGACGCCGACGACCAGCGCGGTGCGCTCGACGGCGTCCAGCTGCTCGACGTCGTCCGCGAGGCCGCGCAACACGCGGTCGGTGTTCTCCAGCGGGCTCTCGACGGACAGCCCGACGTGCGCGGTGAACTCGCCCTGGTGGATCTCCGGCAACAGCTCCAGGCCGAGGTGCGACGCGCGCGCCCAGGCGCCCCAGCCCAGCAGCGCGGTCAGCGCGAGCACGACGAGCGGGTGGCGCAAGGCGCCGCGCAAGAGCGGGGGATAGCCGCGCTCCAGCGCGCCCCACACCGCGTCGAACAGGAGGCGCAGCGGCGCGAAGAGGATCCCGCAGACGGCGCCGATCGCGCGCGCGAGGAGCCCCACGACCAGCGCGACGCCGGTGACGGCCCACAGCGCCGCGCGCCCGACGACGGTCAGCAGGTTCCCGGCCGCCGTGTTCCAGCGCCACGTGAGGTTCGCTGTCGGTCGCGGCGGCCCGCCGCCCTCCTGCGACCGGCCGGTCCCGACGCGGCGGGAGGCCAGCATCGGGATGAAGAACACGGCGACGACCAGCGACACGATCAGCGACGACACGACGGCCAGCGCCTGGTCGCCGAAGATCTGGCCCGCGATGCCGTGCACGAAGACGATCGGCGCGAACACGCAGACCGTGGTCAGCGTCGACGCGACGATGGCGCCGGCGACCTCGCGCACGCCGCGCACGGCGGCGCGCTGCACCGAGTCGCCCTCCTCGCGGCAGCGCGCGATCGACTCCAGCACGACGATCGCGTTGTCGACCAGCATGCCGATGCCCAGCGCCAGGCCGCCCAGCGACATGATGTTCAGCGACACGTCGGCCAGGAACATCGGCGCGAAGGTCACGATCACCGAGATCGGGATCGCGAGGGCGACGATGACCGTCGTCGAGACGCGGCGCAGGAAGAACCACATGACGACGACCGCCAGCAGCGCGCCGACGATCGCCGCCTGGCGGACCTCGGAGATCGCGGAGCGGATGAAGGTCGACTGGTCGGACAGCACCTCGACGCGCGCCTCGTCGCGCAGGCGCCACGCCAGGTAGTCGGCCTTGGCGCGGTCCTCCCAGCGCTCGGGCTCGTCGTCCTCGCCCTTCGCGACGCGCTCGTCGGTGAACGCGCGCTGCGCGGGCGTGCCGAGCACGGCGTCCTTCACGCGGTCGGCGACGTCGACGATGTTCGCGCCGGCCTCGCGGAAGACGGCGACCTCGACGGCCTCGCGGCCGGAGAGGCGCGTGACGACCTCGCGCTTCCGGTAGGTGCGTTCGACGGTCGCCAGCTCGCCCAGGCGCACGGTCGTCGCGCCGCGCCGCACGATCGGCAGCTGCTCGATGTCGCGCGCGTCCTCGAACTCGTTCAGCGTGCGCACCAGGAAGCTGGTCGAGCCCTCGCGGATCACGCCGCCCGACGCGTTCAGGTTCTCCGCGGCCAGCCGCTGCGCGATCGTCGCCAGGTCGACCTTGCGCGCCTCCAGGCGCTCGGGGTCGACCCGCACGCGCACCTCTTCCTCGAGGCCGCCGCGCACCTGCACGGCCGCGACGCCCGGCATCGTCTCCAGGTCGCGCTTGATCTTGTGCTCGGCGATCCAGCGCAGCTGGATCAGGTCGGTCACCCCTCCGGTCGCGGCCGCGTCCGGCATGCTGACGCCGAAGCGCAGCGTGGGGTCGAGGTTCGGGTCGTAGCGCAGGATGATCGGGCGCTCGGACCCCGACGGCAGGAACAGGCTGTCGAGCTTGTCGCGCACGTCCTGCACGGCGAACGTCATGTCCGCGTCCCACTCGTACTCGAGCACGACGTCCGAGTAGCCCGCGCGGCTGACCGAGCTGGTGCGCACCAGGTTCGGCAGCGTCGCGAGCGACTCCTGGATGCGGATGGAGACGCGGTCCTCGACGTCCTCGGGCGCGGCGCCGGGCCACTCGGTGCGCACGGTCAGCGTCGGGTAGCTGATCTCCGGCAGCAGGTCCATCGGCAGCTTGCCGAGGGACACGAGGCCGAAGACCGCGACCGCGATCACGAACATCGTGATCGCGACGGGACGCGTCGTGACGAACGCGAGGCGCCCGCTCGGCGCGGTCGCGTCGTCGGGGCGCGGGGGATCCGCGGCGTCGTCGGCGCCCGAGGTCACGCGTCCTCGCCGTCGCGCGTCGCCGTGTCGTCGCCGGTGTCGGCGCCGGTGTCGGGCGCTCGGTCGTCGTCGTCGCCGTCGTCCGTCGCGGGCGCGGCTTCGACCTCATCGACGTCGCCCGCGTCGTCCGTCGCGGGCGCGTCGCTCGCGCCGTCACCCGTGCGCGGCTCCTCGTCGGGGTTCGTCACCTGCAGCGCGTCGCCGTCCTCCAGGTCGCGGTTGCCGACCACCACGACTTCCTCGCCGGCCTGCAGCGCGCCCTCCTCGCGGGGGCGGACCTCGACCGAGTCGTCGTCGGAGAAGCCCTCGTCCACCAGCACGCGCCGCGCGACGCCGTCGCGCACGACGAAGACGACCGTCGTCTCGCCCTCGCGCCGCAGCGCGCGCTTCGACACGACGAGCGCGTCGTCGCGGCGCTCGGTCTCGACCGCGAGGCGCACGAGCATGCCGGGCAGGAGCCGCACGCCGTGCTGCTCGGGCGCGACGTCGACCGTCACGCGGAAGGACCCGGACTCGGGGTCGATGTCGGGGCTGACGCGCAGGATGCGCGCGTCGAACTCGAGGCCCGGGTGCGACTCCGCGGTCAGCGTCACGCCCAGGCCGTCGCCGCCGGCGTCGTCCCGCGCGCCGCGCGCGAAGACGGCCAGCTCGCGCTGCGGCCGGTAGAACTCGGCGCGCAGGTCGTCGAGGTCGACCAGCACGAAGGCCTCGGTCGTCGTCGCGAGCTGCTGCCCGACGCGCACCGCGCGCTGGGCGACCGTGCCGGCGAAGGGCGCGCGCACCTCGGTGTCGTCCAGCGCGAGCCGCGCGCGTTCCTCCGCCAACCGCGCCTTCTCGAGGTTCGTCTCGGCGGTCGACAGGTCGATCGTCGCCGTCTCCAGCGCCAGCTTCGCCTGTTGCCACTCGCTCTCGGCCGTGTCGCGGTCGAGGCGCAGCGCGTCGACCTCCTGCGCGGAGATCAGGCCCTTGCCCTCGTTGCGCTCGTAGACGGCCTTCGCGTTCTCGTAGGCCAGCAGGTTGCCGCGGATGCGCGCCTCCGCCTCGCGGATCGCGACGCGCGCGCGCTCGACGGCCTGTTCGGACTCGGCCAGCGCGACCTCGGCCTCGCGCAACGCGACCGCTTCGTCGCGGTCGTCCAGCTTCGCCAGCACGTCGCCGGGCGCGACGACGTCGCCCTCCTCGGCCAGCACCGCGACGACCTCGCCGGCGGCGCGCGGCAGGATCGCGACGCGGCGCTCGCTCTCCAGGTTGGTGGTCGTCTCGAGGGTCGAGACCATCGGGCGGACCACGACGGGCTCGACGCGGACGCGCGTCGGGTCGCGCCGGCGGACCGCGCCCGGCGCCTCGGGTTCGTCGGCGGCGGCGTCGATGCTCCCGTCGCACGCGGCGAGGAGGAGCGGCAGGACGACGAGCGCGCGGAGGGGGCGGGCGGACATGTGGGGGATCGCTCTGGAAGCGGGGGCGCGTGGAGGGGGCGGCTCGCTACACTGCCGCCCATGCGCACCCCCGAGGAGGCTGTTTCCGCCATTCTAGAACGGACGAGGCTCGCGCAAGGACGCGAGGCCGTACCTCTCGCCGAGGCCTGCGGACGCGTGCTGGCGCGCGAGGTCCGCGCGGACCTCGACCTGCCGCCGTTCGAGAAGAGCGCCATGGACGGATACGCCGTGCACAGCGCGTCGGTTGCGGGCAAGACGCGACTCGCGCTCGCCGGCGAGTCGCGCGCCGGCGCGCCGTGGACGGCCCCCGTCGACCCGGGGAGCTGCGTCGCGATCTACACCGGCGCGGAACTGCCGCCGGGCTGCGACGCGGTCGTCATGGTCGAGAAGTCCCGCCGCGACGGCGATCACGTCGAGCTCGACGACGACCCGTCGCCGGGGCAGCACGTCTGCCACAAGGGCGAGGACATGCGTGAGGGAG
>JAUHYB010000044.1 GCA_030426745.1 bacterium | reverse complement strand
GACGACGCGGCCGAGCTGATCGCGCTGTACGAGTCGCTGAAGAAGCGCTTCGAGGAGCTCGACATCGAGGCCGGCCTCGACGGCGCCGAGGCGGGCGGCGCGCGGCCGCTCGTCACGCACGAGTCCGAGCACTACGTGATCGAGGCGAACCTCGAGCCCGAGCTGACCAGGCGCGTCGGCGACCTGATGGACAGCGTCCACGGCCACTACGTCGACGTCTACTTCGCCGGCGACGAAGGCGCGGCCAAGTCGCGCAAGGCGACGATCCGCATCCACGCCGACTGGGACGCGATGGCCGAGGAGTGGACCGGCCCCCGCGCACCGCAGGGCTGGTGGTCGCCCGGGCAGAACCGCGTCGTGTGCTACGACACGCGCACGAACGGCGAGAACGCGACGCTCGACTGGATGCTCGAGACGCTCTTCCACGAGGCGAGCCACCAGTTCATGACGCTGCGCTCGCGCAAGGGCGGCTGGTCGCCCGCGTGGTTGAACGAGGGCACCGCCAGCTTCTTCGAGGGCACCGTCGCCATGGCCGACAACACCGTGTTGTGGCCCGACGCCGCGCGGCAACGCCTGCAGAACCTCGCGCGCATGATCGTCAGCCGCAGCGGCCCCGGCGTCGAGAAGGTGATCTCGCACGCGGGCCCCGGCTCGTACCCGCCCGACCACTACGCGTGGGGCTGGGGCCTGGTCTACTTCTTCCAGCAGTTCGAGGATCCCGAGACGCTCGAGTACGTCTACCGGCCGCTCTACGACGAGTGCCTGGAGGAGATCACCAGCAAGGGCGGCGACTCGCGCGAGATGTTCGAGGCGTTCTTCGTCGGCAAGCGTTCGCCGCTGGGCCACGAGACGCTCGAGGAGTTCACCGCGGCGTGGGAGGCGTGGATCCTCGACCACGTGCAGCCCCTGTACTTCGGATCCGGCGACTCGATCCGCGAGCTGCGCGTCGCGCGCGCGGACCGCTACCTGGCCGCCGCGGACATCGCCGCCGAGACGTCGCGCGCGAAGGTCCCCGAGGCCGAGCTGCTGCAGCGCGCGCTCGCCGATCTCGAGTACGTCCGCACGCGCATCGACACGGTCGACGAGCCCGACGGCGACATCTGGCTGACGCAGATCGACGTGCTGGAGCGGCTGGAGCGCCCGAAGAGCGCCGCGCCGATGCTGCAGGAGTACCTGGACCTCGCGGACCAGGGGCTGGTCGCGCTGCCGGACGAACAGCGCGAGGACCTCGAGCGCCGCCTGCGCAAGCTCGACCGCGGCAACTGGGCGCTGTTGAACGCGAAGTCGCGCGAGCGCCGCTTGCTGCGCAGCGCGCACAACCTGCTCGCGGACTACGAGGATGAGGACCCGCCCTACGTGCTGCGCGCGTACACCTTCGCGCAGTCGGTCGGCGCGGCGCTCGGCGACGAGGAGGTCCTGCTGCCGCGCGCCGCCGAGTTGCGCGAGCGCGCCCGCGCCGCCGGCCTGCTGCTGGGCCGCATCCGCCCGATGAATCGACCCGGCGACGACTGGGACACGATCTACAACGGCGACGCGAAGCGCTTCGAGCACGACGGCGACCGCTTGCTGATCGAGTCCGTCCGCCCGATGGCGTTCTACAACGCGTCCTTCGAGGTCGGCCACGAGTACGAGATCCGCTGCACGTTGCAGCGCGACGGCGAGCTCTACCTGTCGAGCAACCACGGCCTGGTGATCGCCGCGCACCCCGACGGCGACTGGGCCGTGCTGGACTTCGGCGCGAAGGGCGGCGCGCACCTGCGCCGCATCGAGCGCACCGGTGGCGGCGCGCAACGCCGCTTGATCGAGTCGTTCACCTTCGAGCCGCGCGTCGCCGACGACGAGGACCCGCGCGTCGTCGTGCGCGTCGCCGGCCGCGACGTCACGCTGACGGTCGGCGACCGCGAACCGGTGCGCTTCACGCTGCCCGACGAGGTCCCGCCGGCGAAGCACGTCGGCTTCAGCGCGAAGGACTCGACCGTGGTGCTCGTGGAAGCCGAGGTCGAGATCTTCCCGTGAGCGCGCCGCCCCGCTACGCGCCGGCGCGCGCCTTCCCGCCCTACGCGTTCCTGCCCGGCGAGGATCCGCACCCGCGCCAGGACCCGCGCGGCCACAGCTACGGCTCGCACGAGGCCATGGCCGACGAGGCGCCGCGCCCCGAAGCGTGGCGCGACAGCGAGGACTACCTCTTCGGCGTCGACCTCTACAACCACGGCTACCTGTGGGAGGCGCACGAGGCCTGGGAGGGCTTGTGGCACCCCGCCAAGCGCACGGATCCCGAGCTCGCGGCCTTCCTGCAGGGCCTGATCCAGTGCTCCGCCTCCAGCCTCAAGGCCCGCATGGGCGAGCCGCGCGGCCACGCCAAGCTGGCGGAGGTCGCGCTTCGGAAGCTGGCGTCGGTAGCCGAGGCCCACGGCGGGCGGTACATGGGCCTGGACCTCTTCGGCTTCGTGTTGGACTTCCGTGAGTTCGTCGCGGAGGGCTCGCTCGACGCCGAAGCGCGGCCGCGGATCGAGCTGGACGTGTAGGCTCGGCAGCGCGCCGCCGCGCTCTCGCTCTCCCCTGCGTTCTCTCCCGCGCACCGCATCCCGCTTCCCGCCATGCGCCACGCCGCCGCTCTCCGTCACGCGATCCTCGCCCTGCTGTTGCCGCTCGCCTCCGTCGCCGCGACGAACGCGCAGACCTTCGGCATCATCGAACCGCCCGACCCCGCCCTCGCCGCCGACCTGGTCGTGCGCGTCTTCGACGACACGGGTGCGCCGGCCCCCGTGCACACCGAGGACGAACGCCGCTGGGCCCGCGGCGGCTTCGCGACGCGCGAGCCGAGCACGCCGGTCGAGATCGGCGACGACCTCCGCCTGCTCGTCTCCCCCACGGCCGCGGACGGTCGCGCGACGAACGAGTTCGATCCCTTCCCCGAACAGGAGCGCCTCGCGGACGGCGCGATCCGCCACCGCGTGCGCGCCGCCGGCACCTACGTCGTCGCCGTCGTGAGCGACGCGCACACGCCGGTCGAGCAACGCGTCACCGTCACCGCGGGCTCGACGACCACGCTCGACTTCCGCCTCGGACCGAACGCCGCGGGCACCGAGTTGCGCTTCGGCTTGTCGACGCCGACGGGCGGCGTGTACGGCGGCGTCTCGTCGCGACGCCTCTACTCGCGCGACAGCGGGCTGTTGTTGTGGCGCGAGGAGTACCGCGGATTCCCGTACCTCCCCTACAACGCCCCGACGAGCGACGCCTGCATGCGCATCGCCATTGGACCGGGCACGTACTCCTACGAAGCGATCAGCCTGCCGCTCGGTAGTTGGCACGGACCGTTACTGCAGCCTGCTCGCTACGCACCCGCACGCGGCACCGTCGAGCTGATTGAATGCGAGTCGACCACGATCGCGCCGCGCTTCGCTCCCGGCGGCAACGTGACTTTGACCGTCATCTGTCCCGACGGGTTCGAGTTCACCCCACCGCTCGGAGCCGAATCGTTGCCTGCCGACATGATGCGCGAGATGTTCTTGGAGAACGATGGAGTCCTCGTGAGGTTTGAGCATCCTCTCGACCACCTCAAGGACTCCGAACCACCGCGACCATACTTCGACCTGGGGCTGCAACGGATTCCTGATCCCCGCCCCAGTCATGTCTTCTTCTCTCGGGCGTTTGGCCCCTGGGTGATCGCCAACCGGACCTGCACGAGTCACGAAGCCCTGCCCACCGGCACGTGGCGCCTGGTGATCGAAGCCGGCGCGACGCTCGTCGAGCGCGAGATCGTGATCGTCGACGGCGAGACGACGGAGGTCGTCGTGGAGGTCTCGCGATGAACGCGGTCGCCGTGCTCGCCCGCGCCGCGCATGCGCTGCCGGCGGTGTTCGTCGCCGCGCTGATCGTCGCCCTCGGATCCACCGCACGCGTCGCGCTCGCACAGGACGACGAGCAGGGCGACGCGCACGACCGCGAATCGATCGCCGCGACGCGGACGATCGAGCTGCACGTCTCGACCTTCGTCGGTACCCCCCCGACCGACGCGCGCCCCGGCATCGCCGTGGTGATCGGCGCGGCCCGCTCCGGCGCGGACGCGCGCGGCCCGGTCTGCGCGCACAAGCTGGAGCTCGCGCAAGGCGTCACCGGCGACGACGGCGTGGTGACGCTCTCGATCGAGGTGCCGGCGGACGCGCTCGACGCGTGGGGCGCGGACGCCGTCCTGTGGGGCCGCGTCGTCGGCGCCTGGACGGGGAACGAGAGCATCGCGGCGCTGCCCGACGGGCCGACGGGACGATTCGCCGTGTACCGCTCGCCCACCACGAACCTTCACGGCGTCGTCGTCGATACGGCGGGCCACCCCGTCGCCGCGACGGTCCGCGCGTTCCGCCGGACGGAGAGCGAGCGGCGGCCCTGGATCCTCGCCGCAACGGCGACCACGGACGAGACCGGCGCATACCGGCTCGGCCTGGAGGAACCCGGCGCGCACCGCGTCTACGCGGAGTCGCTCGACCACGGCACCGCGACGGCGTCGGGCGTCGTCGCCGGAGAGGAGCGCTTGCCGATCGCGCTCGACCTGACGGTGCGCGGACCCGGTGTGCTCACCGGCGTCGTGCGCGAGTCGTCGGGTCGGCCGCTGCCGTCCGTCTTCCTGCGGGCGCGCCGCGCCGGCGAGGCGGCCGAGGCGAACGCGACGACCAATGCGTTCGAACGCGACGCGGTGCTGCCTATGTACGGCGCCGACGGCCTCGTCGAAGCCGAAGCGCGCACCGACGCCGACGGTCGCTTCCGCATCGCCGGGCTCACCGCGGGTGAGTACGTGATCGACGCGTACACCGGCGACACGCGCTCGTACGGCGAGCGCCTGACCGCGCGCGCGGTCCACGCGGACGGCACCCCGCTCGAGCTGGTCAGCGCGCGGCGCCGGATCCTGGTCCGCGCGTTCGACCACGCGGGCGAACGCATCGACCTGGCGCCTTCCTACGAGCTCTACCACGTGCCGATCCCCGAGCACGGGCTCTACGTGTTCGAGTGCGACGACAGCGGCCGCGTGACCCACGCCCATCGCGATGCCGACTCCGCGCCGGCGCGCGTGGCGCTGCCGAACGGCGACATCGCGATCGACGCGCGAGCCGGAGCGCGCTACGTCATCGGCGTCGTGTCGCGCGCGTGCCCGCTGGTCGAGTCGTACGCGACGGTGCCCTCCGGCGACGAGCCGCCGGTCGTCGCGCTGCACCTCGAGCCGCCGAGCCCCGGAACGACCTTGTCCGCGACGCTCGAAGGACGGCGCCCGGGGACGAGAGAGGACCGGTCCCGGTACGTCGTGCGCTCGCCGACGAGCGGCGCGTTCCTGTGGTACGAGTACTCGCGTTTCGGCAAGCCCGGCGTCGAGGTGCGGATCGGACCGGGATCGTATCGCCTCGTCTCTCGCGGACTGCGCAACATCGCCATGTGCGGCACCGGGTTGCCCGTCCACCGCGCGCAACACGCGCCCGCCGACGACCTCGTCACCCTGGCGCCCGGCGAGCGGACGCACGTCGTGCAGCGCCTGCGCCCGACCGGTTCACTGCGCCTGACCGTGCATGGCGACGACCCGCCTGCTCCGACTGCTGAGGACGCGCGCCCGCCGGCACGCCCCGAAGACCTGCTCCGGCCGTCGAGCGTCCGGCAGGAGGACCTGCGCCGGTGGAACGGCGGCGCGCACGTGACGCTGCAACGCCTCGACGATCCCAACGCCCTTCCGGAGCGCCCCGAGTTCGACCTCGGACCCGCGAACTCGTGGGAGGGCATGTACGGCAGCCAGGGCTTCGCCGCGCCGTGGGTCCCCCTGAACGACGGGTTCACGACGTCGAGCGCGATCCTGCCCGGCCGCTACCGCCTCATCGTCGAACGCGAGGACCTCGGCACGATCGAACGCGACGTCGAGATCCGCGCCGGCGAGACGAGCGAAGTGCGCGTTTCGTTCGCGGATTGAGCGCGGGTTCACCTGGACTGCCTCCGGCCGCTTCCCGCCGCTCCATGACGAAACGCATCCTGACCCTGTCGTCGATCGCCGTCGCCGCGTTGATCGTCTGGTTCGCCGCCGGTCACGGTGACGCGCCGACCCCGGCGCTCGAGGCGGACGCCCCCGTCGCCCCGAACCCGAACGAGGCGCGTGACCTCGCGCCGGTCGCGGGCGCGGACGACGGCGATGCGCGACTGGCCTCCGCGCGCGAGGTCGCGCCCGTCGCCGCCGGCCTTCCGGAACCGACCATCGCCGAGGCCGGGCCGGTGCGCGCGTTCCCGTTCCGCGTCCGCGTCGGGAACATGCAGCGCGTCGGTCGCGAGCGGGCGTTCGTTCCGCTGGTCGGCGCACGCGTTTCGCTGGGCCTGGTGTTCAACCCGTTCCAGGCGGGCGGCCCGGTCTGCGACACGAAGCTCGAGCTCGCCCGGCTCGACACCGACGCCGAAGGACGCATCGACGTCTCGCTCGAAGTCCCGGAGGCCGATCTGCCGGGGTGGGTCGACGACCCGTGGATGTACGCGCAGCTCGTCGAACCCGGTTACGCCGCGGCCGCCGAGACGAACAAGGCTCCGAATCGCATCGACTTGAAGCCGGGCGCTGGCGCTTCGATCGCCGTGCGCGTCCTCGGTCCCGACGGAGGCCCCGTCGATCGAGGAGAGGCCCGCGTGTTCCGCGCCGGCGCCGGTCACCTCGCCGGCGAACCGGTGATCCGTATGGAGCGCGTCGGCCGCACGGGGTCGTTCGGCATCACCGTCCCCGCGCCCGGGGTCTACGACCTGCACGTCAGTTGCGAGCGCTTCGGCGCGCGGCTCGTGCGAGAGGTCGCCTTCGAGCAGAACGGTGACCCGAACGTGGTCGTGGTCCGGCTCGAGTCGGGCGGCGCGATCGGCGGGCGACTCGTCGACCCCGCAGGGGATCCCATCGCGAACCACCGACTCTCCTGCGTGCCGGCCGCGCACGCGGACTTCGTCGAGAGGCGCCTGCCGCCCAATGTGCGCGTGCCGGTCGAGGCCGGCGGCGGGTGCTGGGGCTCGAGCGCGACGACCGACGAGGACGGCCGCTTCTCCTTCGGCGGCCTGATCGACGGTGCGTACCACGTCCGCGCGTGGTCGGACGTGAGCGGCGACTACGGCACGCGGCTCACCGACCTCCCGGTGGAGACCGGCGCCGGCGAGCTGACGCTGACCCTCGCGCTGCACCGCTTGCACGTGCGCGTGCTCGACCACGCCGGCGCGGCGATCGAGGTCTACCCGGACCAGCAGCCGCACTGGATTCCGCCGCAGGGACATGCGTTGTACGTCGAGGAGTGCGACGCCGAGGGTCGCGTGCTCGCGCCACGGCGCCACCCGGTCGAGCGGCGGCCGACCGCGGCCGACGGTCGCTTCGTAGTGCCCGTCGTCGGCGGCAGGCAGTACGTCGTCGGTGTCCTGTCGAGGAACCGCCCGCCCGTGGAACAGCGAGTCAGCATCAGCCCGAGCGCGTTCCGGACGGAGGTCGCGCTGCAGCTCGCGGAGCCGCAGGCCAGCTCGCCGCTCGAGGTGCGCGTCGTCGATCGCGACGAGGCCGGGCACCTCCAGATGTACCGCCTGGACGTCGAAGTCGTCTCGACGGACAGCGGCCGCGTCCTGCAGGACACGCGCTCGCTGAAGGGCGAGTGGTGGTACTTCGACCCGTTCCGCGTCGAGATCGGTCCGGGCCGCTACACACTGCGGGCGTACCGCGGCAGGTCCGTGATCGCCTCGAGCAGTGCGGAGGCCCCGCTACCGCCCGACGGGCTCGTCGAGCGCGAGGTCGAGGTCGTCGCCGGCCAGGTCACCACCGTCGAGCTGGAGCTCGAACCGCTCCCCGGCGGAACCCCGACGGTTTCCCCCGCCGCGCCCCAAGACGCGCCGCGTTAGGCTCGTTGGCGCGACATGCGTGCCCTCCTCGCAATCGTGGTGGTGGTCGTCGTCGGTCTGGCGGCGTGGTTCGTGTCGGACGGCGATTCGGCGGGCGGCGGCGTCGTCGCGCCGCGGGCGCTGGACGAGGCGGCGGCGACCGGCGATTCCGCGGACACGCTGTCGCCCGGTGCGTCGCGCGAGCGCGACCCCGGCGACCCCGGCGACACGTCGGCCGGCGAGCGCCGCGTCGTCGAGACCACCGACACGGGCGCGCTCGCGGACGACGCGCCGGCGCGCGCGGTCGAGGTCCTCGTGCGCGTGCAGCAGACGTACCGCGACGACGCGGAGCGCGTGCCCGGGCTGGGCGTGGTCGTCGGCGTCGCGCGCGGCGCGGCGTACGCGGACGGGCCCGAGGGTCCGTTCAAGCTCGCGCTGGCGCGCGGGACGAGCGGTGCGGACGGCGAGGTGCTGTTCACGCTCGACGTGCCCGTGGCGTGGATCGAGGAGAGCGGCGACGAGCTGCGGCTGTGGGGTCACGTCGCGCACCCGGGCAAGCGCGCCTACACGCGCTGCGAAGCGTTCGAGCTGGACGAGCGCAACGTGCTGAAGCTGTTCCCCCGCGGCGGCGCGTCGATCTACGGGCGCGTGGTGCGCGCGGACGGTTCACCGGCGCACCCGGCGGAGGTGCGCTTGTTCGAGAGCGGCGTGCCCGAAGGCGAGTGGGCGCTCGACGAGGATTCCGAACACGTCGACCCGAACGGCGGCTTCCGCCTGGACGCGGACGGGCCCGGCGTGTTCGACGTGCAGGTGACGGCGCCCGGCCAGGGCAGCGCGGGCGTGCGCGGCGTGGAGATCGTCGGCGACGGGACGGACGAGCCGCTCGAGCTCGTGCTCTCCGGCGACGGCGTGATCGCCGGCGTCCTGCGTGACCCCGCGGGCGCGCCGGTGCCGCGCTATCGCCTGTGGTGCGCGCCCGCCGCGCACCGCGACGTGTCCGTCGGGTACCTGCACGATCCGGTGAGCGTTCCGCACGAGTGGGGCGGCGGGTTGTACGGCGACCACGGCGAGACGGACGAGGCGGGGCGCTTCCGCTTCGAGGGCCTGCGCGACGGCGCGTACGTGGTACGCGGGCACACGGCGACGACGGGCTACTACGAGGAGTTGTTGACCGAGGTCGCGATCCCGACGGGGACGGAGGACGCGGCGCTGGTGCTGGGGCGGCACCGCTTGCTCGTGCGCGTGCTCGACCACGAGGGCGCGCGCGTCGGGGTGACGCCGGAACACCGGCCGGGTCGCGACGAGTTGCCGCCGCACGCGCTGTACCTGGAGGAGTGCGACGCGAACGGGCGGCTCCTCGCCTCGCGGCGCTACACACACGACACGCGCGAGCGCCTGGCGAACGGCGACCTGGTGCTCGACGTCGAGGCGGGCAAGCGGTACGTGCTGGGGATCGTGTCGCGCGAGTGCGCGCTGGTCGAGCAGCGCGTCGACGTGACGCCCGGCGAGTTCGAGCGCGTCGTGACGGTGCACCTGCCGCCGCCGGAGCCGGGGACGGTGCTGGGCGTCGAGCTGCAGACGCCGACGGGCGAGCCGTTCGAGGGCGACAACGCACAGCGGCTGTACGCGCCGGAGAGCGGGCGGCTGTTGTGGGAGACCGACGACCACCACGACGCGCCGCGGGTGACGGTCGCGATCGGGCCGGGGCGGTATCGGTGGGAGGCGGACGCGGAGCCGTCGCGCGGGTGGCACGGTGAGCGCTGGGGCGCGACGCCCCACGCGCCGGTCAGCGACGAGCTCGACGTGCTGCCGGGGCAGCGCAACCGCTTCGAGCGGCGGCTGGGCGCGAGCGGCCGGATCGCGCTGCGCGTGACGCCGGAGACGTTGCGGCCGAGCGCGCCGGAGAAGGAGAGCGCGGAGTGGAACGCGCTGCACTGGCAGGAACGGACGCGACTGTCGATGGGCGGCGTGCGCGTGACGCTCGAGGGCGCGGCCGGCACGGTCGAGCCCATCTTCGGCGCGTCGTCGGACCCGATCGGCGACCCGCTGCTCGGCATGATCGAAGGTCCGTGGATCATCCCGGGCGAACGCCGCGAGACCGTCGGCGCGATCCCGCCGGGGACGTACCGCGTCGTCGTCGAGGCCGACGGCGTCGGACGGCGCGAGGCGACGGTGACCGTGGTCGCGGGCGAGACGGCCGAGGTCACGGTCGCGTTCGAGTAGCGCCGGTGCGCGGTAGACAGGAATACGGTGCCAGGCACCTTCCTCCGGAATAGCGTCCCACGTGAGAGAGCCGCACTTCGGCGGCTCTCTCACGTGGGACGCTATTCCGGAGGAAGGTGCCTGGCACCGTAGTCCTGTCTACCGCCTCGACGATCCCGCCGCTCGGTGTGCGAGGCGGCGCGGCGCTCTACGCCCCGAAGACCTCCGCGTACGTCTCGTCGCCGTACCCGACCAACCACGTCTTCCCCATGCGCATCGTCGGCGCGCGCAGGTTGCCGGTCGGGCCCAGGACGGCCTTCTCGAAGGCGGCGCGGTCGTACTCGCCCTTCTTCAGGTCGAAGGTCTGCGCCTTCTTGCCGCGCACGGCGATCAGCTTCGTGCCGCCGTCGAAGAGCGCGTCCAGGTCCTTCGCGCCGTAGCGCTCCTTGCGCGCGTCCACCGTCTCCCGGACGGTGACGTCCCGACCCTCGAAGTAGGAGTCGGAACGAGTGCAGCTCGTTCAGCCCTTGCGGTGGTAGTACCAGTCGATGCGCTTGCCCATCGTGTCGTGCCTCTCGATCTCGCGGTTCCGCTCGTCGCGCGCCGTCCGTCGGCGTCGCGGCGCGACAGTCTAACGCCGCTCGCCGACTTCGACGATGCGCGGGATCGCGCGGCGCAGCACGGCGAGCTGGTCGGCCAGCGGCACCGCGTCGAGCGGCGGCACGTGCAGGAAGAGGCCCGCGATCGAGAGCCGCGCGCAGGCCGCGTGGACCGCGTACGCCGTGCGCTCGCAGACGTAGCCGCCCGCGTCGCGCGACGCCTCGGCCCGCGGCGCGCCGCTCTCGCGCAGGATCGCGACCACCGCCTCGACGTCCACCGGCGCGTCCAGGTCCCGCTCGCCCAGCGGCGCCAGCTCCGACGCGAATCGCCCGGCGTTGTCCGGCTTGGTCGACGTCAGCACCCGCCGCGCCAGGCCCTCCGGCCGGAACCAGTCGCCGCGGTGCACCCCCAGCGCCAGCACGAAGTCCGGCGTGCGCGGGCAGGCGGCGATGCCCTCCTCCAGGGCCTCGGCCGCGCCGAACAGCTCGACCGGCAGCTCGCGCGCCGCCACCTCGACGCCCGCGGGCGGCTCGGCCGCCAGCGCCCCGGCCGCCAGCCCGGACGGGTTCCGGTCGACGCCGGGGAAGGGGCCGAAGCCGGTCACGAGGACGAGGGGCGCGCTCATGCCCGGGGATTCTACGCGCGGCTGGTCCCGCGTCGCGCTTGTCCTAGACTGTTCGCCCGCGAACCCGCCACCCCCCACCGAACATGCCCGCGAACGACATCATCCGCATCGCCAACGGCCAGGGATTCTGGGGCGACTCGATCCTGGGCCCCGTCCGCCTGGTGAACGAGGGACCGCTCGACTACCTGACCCTCGACTACCTCGCCGAGGTGACGATGAGCATCATGCAGAAGCTCAAGTCGCGCAAACCCGACGCCGGGTACGCGACCGACTTCGTCACGCTGATCGACCGTGTCCTGCCGCAACTCGTGGAGAAGGACATCAAGGTCGTCGCGAACGCCGGCGGCGTGAACCCGCACGCCTGCAAGGACGCGGTGCTCGAGGTCATCAAGAAGCACGGCTACGAGGGCGTGAAGGTCGCGGTCGTCGAGGGCGACGACATCCTGGGCGACCTCGACGACCTGATGGCGCAGGGCGAGGAGTTCCGCAACATGGACACCGGCGAGCCGCTGTCCGCCGTACGCGACCGCGTCTCGTCCGCGAACGTCTACCTGGGCGCCTTCCCCATCGCCGAGGCGCTCGACCAGGGCGCGCAGATCGTCATCACCGGCCGCGGCACGGACCCGGGCCTCGTGATCGGCCCGCTGATCCACGAGTTCGGCTGGAAGCCCGACGACTACGACAAGATCGCCGCCGGCACCGTCGCCGGCCACATCGTCGAGTGCGGCGCGCAGTGCACGGGCGGCAACTACACCGACTGGCGCGACGTGAAGGACATGGCGCGCATCGGCTACCCGGTGATCGAGGCGTCGGCCGACGGCAGCTTCGTCGTCACCAAGCACGAGGGCACCGGCGGCATGGTCACGGTCTCGTCGGTCACGCACCAGCTCGCGTACGAGATGGGCGACCCCGCGAACTACATCACGCCCGACGGCGTCGCGGACTTCACCAGCTTCTCGATCGAACAAGAGGGCCCGGACCGCGTGCGCGTCTCCGGCGTGAAGGGCGGCCCGCCGACGCCGACCTACAAGGTCTCGATGTCCTACCACGACGGCTGGAAGGCGACGGGGCAACTCACGATCTCCGGGCCCGACGCGCTCGAGAAGGCGCGCCTCTGCGCGCAGGTCGTCTGGGACCGACTGGCCTTCGACGGCTACGAGTACGCGGACGAAGAGCGCATGGTCGAGTTCGTCGGCGCGAACGTCTGCCACGACGGCATCGCGTCCGCGCAAGCCGCCGAGCCCAGCGAGGTCGTGCTGCGCATGGGCGTGAAGGGCCCCGACCGCGACAAGGTGAACCGCTTCGGACCCGAACTCGTGCCGCTCGTCACCTCGGGGCCGCCCGGCGTCACGGGATTCGCCGGCGGTCGCCCGAAGGCCACCGAGATCATCGGTTACTGGCCCGCGCTGCTGCGCAAGGAACTCGTCACGCCCCGCGTCTCCGTCTTCACCGCCTGAGCACCGCCATGACCCGCACTCCCATCTCGGCGATCGCCGCCGCGCGTTCCGGCGACAAGGGCGAAGGCTCGAACGTCGGCATCCTCGCGCGCTCGGACGCGGCCTACGCGTTCCTGAAGGAACACCTCACCGCCGACGTCGTGCGCGAGCACATGCGCGCGATCAACACGGGCGGCGTGAAGCGCTTCGAGGCCGACAACATGCGCGTGCTGAACTTCCTGCTCGAAGACAGCCTGGGCGGCGGCGGCAGCGCTTCGCTCAAGACCGACGCGCAGGGCAAGACGCACGGGCTGGCCGTGTTGCGCCTCGAGCTCGACGTCCCCGACGACGTGCTGGCGTCGGTCGAGAACGCGTAGCGCCATGGACGCCGCGTTCGAGATCAAGGAGAAGGCGCGCCGCCTGAACCGGCGCATCGTCTTCCCCGAGGCGCAGGACCCGCGCGTGCGCCAGGCCGCCGCGGCGCTCGCCTCCGAGGGCCTCTGCACGCCGGTGCTCGTCGACGCCGGCCGCATGGGCGAAGCGCCGCCCGGCGTGGAAGTCGTGCGCCCGTCGCAGGACCGGCGCGTCGAGCGCTTCGCCGAGCAGCTCTTCGAGAAGCGCAAGGCGAAGGGCATGACGATCGACAAGGCGCGCGAGCACGTGATGGATCCGCTGTTCTTCGGCGGGTTCCTGGTCGCGTCCGGCGACTGCCACGGCGCGGTCGCGGGATCGGAAGCGACCACCGCGTCCGTGCTGCGCGCCGGCATCCACGTGATCGGCACGGCGAAGGGCATCGCGACGGTCTCGTCGTGCTTCCTGATGCAGGTCGGCGACACGCCGTACACCTACGCCGACTGCGGCGTGGTGCCGGACCCGACCGCCGAGCAGCTCGTCGACATCGCGATCGCGTCCGCCGAGTCGCACCGCCGCCTGGCGGGCGAGGCGCCGAAGGTCGCGCTGCTGTCGTTCTCGACCAAGGGCTCCGCCGACCACCCGCGCGTCGACAAGGTGCGCGCCGCGACGGAGATGCTGCGCGAGCGCGCCCCTTCGCTGACCTGCGACGGCGAGCTGCAGGTCGACGCCGCGATCGTCCCCGAGGTCGCCGCGAAGAAGGCGCCGCGCTCGCCGCTCGCCGGCCGCGCGAACGTGCTGGTCTTCCCCGACCTCGACTCGGGCAACATCGCGTACAAGTTGACCCAGCGCCTGGCCGGCGCGCGCGCGCTCGGGCCGCTCGTCCAGGGCCTGGCGCGCCCCTACATGGACCTGTCGCGCGGCTGCACCGCCGACGACATCCTGCACGTCGCCTGCATCGCGGCCGTCCTCTCCGACTGAACCATGCGCACGCTGATCCCCGCCCTCGCCTGCCTGGCGCTCACCGGCTGCTCGCTGAACTTCACGCGGCCGATCCCCGTCGAGCACGCGGTCGTCGAGCTCGAGTCCGGCGTCGTGTACGAGGACGAGCTGTCCGGCGTCGGCGACGCGGCGGACGCCGGCGACGAGCTGACCGTGCACTACGAGGCGTGGCTCGAGGACGGCCAGCCGGTCGACTCCAGCGTCGAGCGCGGCATCCCGATCACCTTCGTCCTGGGCGAGGCGCCGATCGCGGGCTGGAACGACGGGCTGTCCGGCATGCGCGAGGGCGGCACCCGCCACCTGACCGTGCCCGCGCCGCTCGCCTACGGCGCCGAGGGCGTCCCGGGCCTGGTGCCGCCGGACGCGCCGCTGTCGTTCCGCATCCAGCTGATCGAAGTCGCGGGCGACGACGACGAGCTCGAGACGCCGGCGGGCGCGCCGGTCGAGGCGGCGGAAGCGCCGCCCGAGCTCGACCCGCCGGCGGAGGTCGAGCCGCCGGCCGCGGAGTGACCCCTCCACCGGCCGCCCTCGCGGAGCGACCCCCGATACGACGCGAGAGGCCGCGGACCCTGGAGTCCGCGGCCTCTCGTCGTGCTCGGCCGGTGCGGCCGGGCGATCGAGATCAGTTCTCGATGGTCTTGCCGGTCATCGGGCAGACCTTGGCTTCCGAGCACTCGGCCTTCTCGCCGCAGTCGGCCTTGGTGCCGCAGTCGGCCTTGGCGGCGTCGTCGCAGCCGGCCTTCTCGGCGCAGCAGTCGACGGCGGGGGCGTTGGCGCCCTCGGAGCTGGTGACTTCGGCCTTGTCGTTCGACTTGCAGGCGAAGGCGACGGTGCAGAGGGCGAAGCCGAGGATCAGGTTCTTCATGATCTGGTCTTTCGTGTCGTGTGGATGACGGCCCGGCCGGACCGCATCGGGGTTTCGTAGCTACGAAATTCGCCGGCCGGGGCCGGCGGATCGAGGGGCGAGGGCCCCTCGGACGAGCCCCAGGCTACGGACGACCCCTTGGGCGTGGACGGAGGAATGTGCTTAAAATCCGACCGTGGATTCCAGCCCCCCGAGCGTCGATCTGCACGGCCTGAAGCCCGATCAGGCCCTCCGCAGGCTGTCCCAGGCCCTCCACGCGGCCCGCGTGCGGGGCGCGCGGCGCCTGCTCGTGATCACCGGCCGCGGCCACGGGAACGCGACCGGCAAGCCGGTGCTGCGGGGGCGGGTCGAGGCCTGGCTGCGGGGCCCCGAGGGCCGCGCCCAGGGCGTCCGCGGCCTGGACCGCGCCCGCGGCGGCGGCGCGCTCGACGTCCACCTGCGCTGACCCGCCCCTCCCGCGTTTCCGGCCGGCCGCGGTCTTGACGCCCCGCCGCCAGCCCCGAGGATGGTCGCCCCACCCCTCCGCCCGAAAGGTCTCCCGTGCGCCGCCTCTTCCTCCTCGCCTGCCTCCTGACCCTCTCGACCGCCTGCCGCAGCACCTCCCAGCGCCTGGAGGTCATGGTCGACGAGACCCGCCGCGAGCTCTCCGGCGAGATGCTCGCCGGCATCTCCGGCGACTTCGTCCGCCAGCAGGAGTCGCGCATCGAGCGCATCCGGGAGTTCGACGAGAAGGGCGAGTTGCAGACCGCCGCCGACTACTACAACGCCTCGTGGATCCTGGTCGCCTCCCAGGAGGAGGAGGACCTGGCGCTGGCCCGCGACTTCGCGCTGCAGGCGGTCGAGTTGGGCGAGGACCGCGGGTTCCGCATCGCCGCGACGGCGATCGACAAGCTGAACCGCATCGACGGCCTGCCCCAGCGCTACGGCACCCAGTACGAATTCAACCAGTTCCTGGGCCGCTGGCGCCTGTACCCGGTCGACCCGGCGACGACCGACGCCGAGCGCGAGTCGATGGGCATCCCGCCGCTGCGCGACCTGTACGAGCGCGAGCGCGAGCTGAACGAGCGGATGGCGGCCGAGCGCGAGGGCTGAGCGAGGCGCCCCGCGGGGCGACCTCTGCCCACGCGACGCGCGCCCCCCGGCGCGCGCGACGGTCTTCCCCCCTGGGCGGGGCCGCTCGCCCTGATGCGGGCGAGCGCCGCCCACCCCGCCGCGCCGCACCCATCGACCCATCCGAAAGGATGCTTCGGGGCCTCTTCACGCCGCCCGAAAGACGATATCATTCCATCCCGATACCATGATCGGACTCACCGGCACCTCGCGCCTGCTGAAGGCGCTCGCGGAGGAGACGCGGCTGCGCATCCTCCACCTGCTCGCCCAGGAGGAGCTCTCGGGCACCGACCTGATGGAGATCCTGAACATGGGGCAGAGCCGGATCTCCACGCACCTGACCCTGCTCAAGGAAGTCGGCTTGGTGCAGGACCGGCGCGTCGGCCGGCGCAGCTACTACTCGATCACGCCGGGCCCGGCGGCCGGGATGTGGGAGACGGTGCTGCGCGGCAACGAGCAGGCGCCGGAGTTCTCCGCGGACCTCGCGGGCCTCGAGATGCTGCGCCAGCGCAAGCGCGAGGAGTCGCGCGCCTACTTCGACCGCGTGGCGGCGGCCTTCGGCGAGCAGCTGTTGCCCGGCCGCA
>JAUHYB010000417.1 GCA_030426745.1 bacterium | reverse complement strand
TGGCGGAGGACCGGCGCCGCAGCGAGGACCAGGCCAGCGCCGTGCTGAACGCGGCGCTGTCCTCGTCGATCGGCCCCGACGGCCGCGCGCGCATCGGCGAGATCCTGCAGCTGGGGTACTGGTCGCTGTTCACCGACGCGGTCGTCGTGCGCGCGAACCTCGACTTCGGGCCGCGGGGCGAGCTGGGCGACCGCGCCGTCGTGCTGCACCCCCTGGGCAGCGTGCAGCGCGGCGCGCGGTTCTCCGAGCAGGACGTCTTCCGCAGCCTGGCCGACGCGATCCGCGCGCGCGAGCCGCTCGAGGGCCCGCGCGGCGGCGTGTCCGTCCCGATCGTCGACCGCGGCGGCCACGTGTGGGGCGCGTGCTGGTACCGCATGCCGGGCCACACCGGCGCGCGCGAGCTGCTGGGCATGCTGTTGCCGTGGTTCGCCGCGACGACGCTGCTGCTGTCGCTCGGCAGCTTCGCCGTCTTGCGCCGCTCGGTGCTCGACCCGCTCGAGCGCCTCGCCGACGGTTCGCGGCGCCTCTCCGCCGGGGACTTCGGCGCGCGCCTCGACGTGCCGGACGAGCAGGGCGAGATCGCCGACCTGGTGCGTTCGTTCAACACGATGGCGGCCGACGTGCAGCGCTACCACGAGCACCTCGAGGACGAGGTCGCGTCCGCGACGGCGCAAGCGCGCGAGGCCGAGGCCGCCGTGCTGCGCGAGCGCCGCCTGGCCGCGATGGGCGAGCTGGCCGCCGGCATCGCGCACGAGATCAACAACCCGCTCGGCGGCATGCTGAACGCCGTCGAGGTGTTGCGGCGCGACGACCTCGCGCCGGCGAAGCGCGCGCGCTACCACGACCTGCTGAAGGGCGGCCTCGAACGCATCCGCGACACGGTGTCGAAGCTGCTGCGCCTGACGCCGCGCGCGGCGACGGAGACGCCCTTCGACCCGGCCGAGCCCGCGCGCGACGCGATCGCGCTGGTGGCGCACCGCGCGTCGAGCCTGGGCGTCGCCGTCGCGCTGACCGAGGTCGGCGGCCGCGCGGAGCTCGTCGGTTCCAGCAGCGAGCTGGGCCAGGCGCTGCTGAACCTGCTCGTCAACGCGCTCGACGCGCTGGAGGACGCCGGGCGCCCCGGCCGCGTCGAGCTGCGCGTCGAGCGCCGCGCGCGCGAGGTCGTGCTGACCGTCGCCGACGACGGCCCCGGCGTTCCGGCCGCGGAGCTGGAGCGCGTCGCGGACCTCTTCTACACGACGAAGGAGGTCGGCAAGGGCACGGGGCTGGGCCTCGCGCTGGTGCACAACATCACGAACGCGCACGGCGGCACCGTGCGGCTGTCCAGCGCGCCCGGCGACGGCTTCCGCGTGGCGCTGCACTTCCCGACCGGCGCGGACGGGGAGCGGGGCGCGCGATGAGCGAGCAGGCCCCGCTGTGGATCCTGCTCGGCGTCCTCGCCGCGCTGTCCGCGTGCTTCAGCGCGTCGGAGACCGCGCTGTTCAGCCTGCGCCGGGACGAGTTCGACCGCGCCGGCGCGCGCGTGCGGCACCTGCTCGAGACGCCGCGCGACGTGCTGGTCACCGTGCTGCTGGGCAACATGCTGGCGAACGTGTTGTTCTTCGCCGTCGCGTCGCGCCTGCGCTTCGGCGACGGGCCGCGCGCGGTGTTCCTGTCCGGCCTCGGCGCGCTCGTCGCGTTGCTGATCGTCGGCGAGATCCTGCCGAAGAGCATCGCCTTCCGCGCGCCGCTGCCGATCTCGCGCGCGGCCGCGCTGCCGCTCGACCTGCTCGTGCGCGTGTTCGCGCCGATCCGTCGCGCGGTCACGGCCAGCCTCGAGTTGCTGTTCAAGGCGCTCGACGCGCACGAGCCCGAGTCCGGCGGCATCAGCGCCGAGATGCTGGAGAGCGTGCTGGAGCGCTCCGCGAAGGACGGCCTGCTCGAACGCGACGAGGCGTCGATGCTGGGCGAGATCCTGTCGCTGGGCGAGATCCGCGTGCGCGAGATCATGACGCCGCGCGTCGACTGCGTGCTGCTCGACCGCGCCGGTTCGCCGGCGGACGTGATCGAGCTCGCGCGCCGCCGCCACCACGCGTGGCTGCCGGTGATCGACGGCGACCCCGACCGCGTCGAGGGGTGCGTGCGCCTGCGCGACTTGCTGCTGTCGCCGGAGAAGTCCGTCGCGCAGCTCGTCATGCCGGTCAAGTTCGTGCCCGAGGTCGCGCGCGTCGTGGACCTGCTGCACCAGTTCCGCGACGACCGCGCGACCGAGGCCGTCGTCGTCGACGAGTGGGGCGGCACGGCCGGCGTCGTGACCATCGAGGACGTCTTCGAGGAGATCGTCGGCGACCTGCGCGTCGAGGGCGAGGAGCGCGAGCGCCCGGTCGTGCCGCTCGGCGAAGGTCGTTACCGCGTGTCGGGCGCGCTGTCCGTGCGCGACTGGAACGCGGAGTTCGGCATGCGCGTCGTGCCGACCGAGTTCGAGACCGTCGGCGGGCTCGTCACGGCGCAGCTCGGCCACATCCCGCGCGTCGGCGAGACGCTCGACGTCGGCCCGCTGCGCTTCGAGGTGCAGGAGATGCGCGGGCGCCGCATCGTGCACCTCGACGTCTCCGCCGCGCGGCGGGGGGAGGCGACGCCGTGAGCGCGCTGTGGTGGATCGTGCTGGCCGCCGCCTTCGTCGGCCTGGAGGGCTTCTACTCCGGCTGCGAGACCGGCCTGTACAGCCTGTCGCGCTCGCGCCTGGAGGTCGAGGCGCGCCACGGCGGCCGCAGCGCGCGCGTGTTGCTCGCGCTCGTGCGCCGCGACGCGTGGGTGCTGATCGGCATGCTGGTCGGCACGACGCTCGGCATCGAGCTCGCGACCTGGTCGCTCGACCACCAGCTCGAGCAGTGGGGCCTCGGCGCGGCCGCGCGGCAGGGCGTGCTGGCGCTCGTGCTGACGCCCTTCGCGTTCTACTTCGGCGAGGCGCTGCCGAAGGAGCTCTACCGCCGCCGTCCGCACCGTTTGATGGCGCGCTGCTCGGCGCCGATCCTGGCCAGCATGGTCGTCTTCGCGCCGCTCGTGTTGCTGCTGCGCGGCATGACGAAGGTCGTCGAGCGCCTGTTCGGCGTGGTGGGGGACCGCCACGCGAGCGGGCCGGGCCGCGCGCACCTCCTGTCGGTGCTCGACGAGGGCGCGGG
>JAUHYB010000416.1 GCA_030426745.1 bacterium | reverse complement strand
GGCAAGCTCACCAAGGACAAGCTCGTCGTGCTGGCCGCCTTCGGCGCGGGCCTCGCGTGGGGCGGCACGCTGTTGCGCTGGTAGGCGCGGAGCTGGAGGAGACACGAATGGAACGAGGCATCCTCTTTCCCGGACAAGGGGCGCAGTTCGAGGGCATGGGCCGCGACTGGGCCGAGGCCTACGACACGGCGAAGGCCACCTTCGACGAGGCCGACGAGGCGCTGGGCTTCTCGCTGACGGACAAGATCTGGTCCGGCGGCGACGAGGTGAACCGCACCGACGTCGCGCAGCCCGGCATCTACACCGTCGGCGTCGCGATCACGCGCGTGCTGCGCGAGCGCGGGCTGGACACGGACGCCGCGCCGATGACGGCCGGCCTGTCGCTGGGTGAGTACACCGCGCTGTGGTGCGCCGGCGGCATCGACTTCGCCGACGGCCTGCGGCTCGTGCGCCTGCGCGGCGAGGCGATGCAGGACGCGTCGGAGCAGATCCCGTCGGGCATGATCAGCCTGATGGGGGCCGACGAGGACCAGGCGCAGGCGCTGGCCGAGGTCGGCTCGAAGGTCGGCATCTGCTCGGTCGCGAACCTGAACGCGCCGGGCCAGATCATCCTGTCCGGAGAACACGCGGCGCTCGAGGCCGCGGCGGCCGCCGCCAAGGACCACGGCGTGCGCCGCACGCGCCCGCTCGTCGTCGCCGGCGGCTTCCACTCCGAGTGCATGCGTCCCGCGGCCGACCGGCTGCAGGCCGCGCTGGCCGAGGTCGAGATCCGCGCGCCGCGCGTCCCCTTCGTCAGCAACGTGACCGCCGAGCCCACCGCCGACCCCGCCGCGATCAAGGCCCAGCTGGCCCAGCAGGTCTGCGCGCCGGTCCTGTGGGAGCGCTCGATGCGCTGGGCGCTGGGGCAGGGGATCACGAGCTTCCTCGAGCCCGGCCCCGGCGAGGTCCTCGCCGGCATCCTGCGCAAGATCGACCCCGAGGCGGACGTGCGCTCCGCCGCGACGCCGGCCAAGCTGGAGGCCTGACCCGCGACGTCCCCCGCGGGCGGCCCGACGCCGCCCCGGCCGGCGTTGCAGCCCGGACCCCCGCCGCACTATCATCCCCGGTCGCCCGCGAGCCCCGGGGCGCCCCCTCCGCCAACCCACCGACCAGCCTTGACCGAACGTACCCTCGACGGCCGTGTGGCCCTCGTGACCGGCGCCTCCCGCGGCATCGGTCGTGCCATCGCGGAGCGGCTCGCGCAGCGCGGCGCCAAGGTCGCCTGCGTGGCGACCCGCGCCGAGAACTGCGCCGACACCGTGGCCGCCTGCAACGCCGCCACCGACGGCGCCGCGGCCTACGGCGTGGACGTGTCCGACCACGCCGCGGTGAACGAGCTCGTCAAGAACGTGCAGGCGGAGCTCGGCGGCCTCGACATCCTCGTGAACAACGCGGGCATCACGCGCGACCAGCTGATGCTGCGCATGAGCGAGGACGACTTCGACCGCGTCATCGACGTGAACCTGAAGGGCTGCTGGAACTTCATGCGCGCCGCGGCGCGCCCGCTGATGAAGTCGAGCGGCCGCATCCTCAACATCGCGTCGGTCGTCGGCATCACCGGCAACGCCGGTCAGGCGAACTACGCGGCCAGCAAGGCGGGCGTGATCGGCATGACGCGCTCGCTGGCGAAGGAGCTCGCCGGCCGCGGCGTGTGCGTGAACGCGATCGCGCCGGGCTTCATCGAGACCGACATGACCGCCGAGATCGACGCGCAGGCCGCCGACGCGCTGAAGGGGTCGATCCCCCTCGGCCGCATCGGTACCGCCGCCGAGATCGCGGACGCCGCGGACTACCTGCTGGGCCCCGGCGGCGCGTACGTCACCGGCCAGACGCTGGTCGTCGACGGCGGCCTCTCGCTCTGATCGCCTGCGCGCGTCGACGACGATCGCAGAGCCCCGAACCGAACACCGTACGGCGTGCGCTCGACCCCCCGGGCGCGCGACAGATCCCCAACATCCCCTTCACCCCAATTTCAGAGGAAGCCCTCGTGAGCGACTCTTCCATCAAGGACCGCGTGATTCGAATCGTCTGTGACCAGATGGGCGCGACCCCGGACAAGGTCACCGAGGAGACCTCGTTCATCAACGACCTCGGCGCCGACTCGCTCGACACCGTCGAGCTCGTCATGGAGTTCGAGGACGAGTTCGAGATCTCGATCCCCGACGAGGACGCGGAGAAGATCCAGACCGTCGGTTCCGCGATCCAGTACATCGAGAGCAAGTCCTGACGCCGTAGCGCGTCGGACGACGATCACCGGGGCGCGCGCGGTCCACGCGTGACGCCCGACAGCGGCGGGGCCCGCGCTCCGCAGACCGAAGGACCGAACCATGCGACGTGTCGTCATCACCGGCCTGGGCACCATCAACCCGCTCGGGCTCGACGTCGAGACTTCCTGGCGGCGGATGCTCGCCGGGGAGAGCGGCGTGGACCTCATCACCCGCTTCGACGTCTCCGACCACGCGGCGAAGATCGCCGCGATGGTCGACTGGGACCCGTCGGAACACTTCTCGAAGCCGGACCAGCGCAAGCTCGACCCGTTCACGATGTGGGCGATCGTCGCGACGCGTGAAGCGATGGCCGACGCCGGACTCGAAGGGCTCCACGAGCTCTCCGAGGACGAGCGCGATCGCCTGTCGGCGATCATCGGCACCGGCATCGGCGGCATCACCGGCATCGAGGAACAACACCTCGTCATGCAGGAGAAGGGCCCGCGCCGCGTCAGCCCGCACTTCATCCCGCGCATCATGGCGAACGCGGTCAGCGGTCAGGTGGCGATCGACCAGGGTCTCCTGGGCACCGCCTTCACGACCTCGTCCGCGTGCGCGTCCTCCGGTCACGCGATCGGCATGGCGCTGATGTCGATCAAGAGCGGCGAGTCCGACCTGGTCGTCACCGGCGGCGCCGAGTCGGCGACCACTGCGCTGGGCCTGGCGGGCTTCTGCTCCGCGAAGGCCGTGTCGACGCGCAACGACGACCCCAAGGCGGCGTCACGCCCGTTCGACAAGGACCGCGACGGCTTCGTCATGGGCGAGGGCTGCGGCATCCTGGTCTTCGAGGAGTACGAGCGCGCGAAGGCGCGTGGCGCGAAGATCTACGCCGAGGTGAAGGGGTACGGTTCGACCGACGACG
>JAUHYB010000043.1 GCA_030426745.1 bacterium | reverse complement strand
CGCGCGGCGCGACCCGAAGGGCCGCGCCGCGCGTCGCTGCCGGTGAAAAAACGAGCCCGGCTCCGTACTTTCCCCGCTCAGGCCGCGCCGAGCTCCTGGAGGGCCTGCGCCGCCTGGTCGTCCTTCGGGGCGACGCCGTGCCAGCCCGGCTCGCCCTCCATGAAGGACACGCCCTTGCCGATCTTCGTGGCGCAGATCAGCGCGCTCGGGCGGTCCTGGACGTCGCGCGCGGCGCGCAGCGCCTGGTCGACGGCCTCGACGTCGTGCCCGTCCACGTCCACGGCGTGCCAGCCGAAGGCCGCGTACTTCTCGCGCAGGTCGCGGACGTTCATCACCTTGCGCATCTCGCCGTCGATCTGGACGTTGTTGAAGTCGACCATGACGGTGAGGTTGCCCAGGCCGTAGTGCGCGGCGCTCGTCGCCGCCTCCCAGACCTGCCCCTCCTGGCTCTCGCCGTCGGACGACGCGACGTAGACGCGCGTGTCCCAGCCGTTCATCTTCGCGGCGAGCGCCATCCCGGCGCCGACGGACAGGCCGTTGCCGAGCGACCCGGTGCTCATGTCGATGCCGAGCTCGGGGTTGCGGTGCGGGTGCCCTTGCAGCGGCGAGCCGAGCTTGCGGAACGACAGCAGCATGTCGCGCGGCACGACGCCCTTCTGCGACAGCAGCGAGTACAGCCCGGCGCAGGTGTGCCCGTTCGAGAGGATGAAGCGGTCGCGCTGCGGGTCGTGCAGGTTGTCCGGATCCAGGCGCAGGTGCTCGACGAACAGGGTCGCCAGGAAGTCGGCCATGCCCAGCGGGCCGCCGGGGTGACCGCAGCCGGCGGCGTGCACCATGCGGATGACGTCGACGCGGGTCTGGTGGGCGACGGCCTCGATGCGGGCCTTCGAGTCGGCGGAGAGGCTCATCGGTCAGGCTCCCTTGCGTTGCACGAGCTTCGCCGCGCGCGCGGCGATCGAGGCGGCGTCCAGTCCGTAGCGCGCGAGCAGCTCGTCGGCCGTGCCGCTCTCGCCGAAGGCGTCGTCCATGCCGACGAGGTCCATCGGCACCGGGTGGTGCTGCGCGACGACCTCGGCGACCGCGGACCCGAGCCCGCCGCGCACCTGGTGTTCCTCGGCGGTCAGGATCGCGCCGCAGTCGCGCGCGGCCGCCGTGATCGCGTCCACGTCGATCGGCTTGATCGTCGCCATGTCGATGACGCGCGCGCTGATGCCCTGGGTGGCGAGTTGCTCGGCCGCGTCGAGCGCCGCCGGCACCTCGACGCCGCACGCGATGATCGCCACGTCCGCGCCGTCGCGCAGCACGACGGCCTTGCCGACCTCGAAGCGGTAGTCCTCGGGCAGCACCACCGGCGTGGCCGCGCGCGACAGGCGCACGTAGGCCGGCCCGTCGAACTCGACCAGCGCCTTCACCGCCGCCGCCGCCTCGACGGCGTCCGCCGGGACGATGACCGTCATGTGCGGCAGCACGCGCATCAGCGTGATGTCCTCGAGCATCTGGTGGGACTTGCCGTCCTCGCCGACCGTCAGGCCCGCGTGCGTCGCGCAGACCTTCACGTTCAGGCGCGGCACGCAGATCGACTGGCGGATCTGTTCCCAGGCCTTGCCGGCCGCGAACATCGCGAAGGAGCTGGCGAAGACCGTCTTGCCCATCGCGGCCAGGCCGGCGGCGGTGCCCATCATGTTCGCCTCGGCGACCCCGATGTTGAAGAAGCGGTCGGGGTGGGCCTTCGAGAAGCTCTTGGTCTTGGTCGAGCCGGACAGGTCGGCGTCCAGGACGACGACGTCGGGGTGCGTCTTGCCGAGGGCGAGGAGCGCCTCTCCGTAGGCTTCGCGGGTCGCGATCTTCTTGGCGGGCGGGGCTTCCACGGGCGGCGCTCCGGGCAGGGGGGCGAGGGGGAAGAGCCGCGGGCGTCGGCTCGGCGGGTGGGTCCCCGGCGGTTGTACGGAGTCGCCGGGGGGGCTGCAATCGAGGCGCGTGAACACTCGCGCGGGGCGGGCTGCCCCGTCCGGAGCGCCGGGTGTCCCATCGAGAGGACGCGCGCGGCGACGAGGCCGCAGGTTCTCCGGCGGAACCCCCGATTCCCGCGTATGTTAGACGCTCCGCCGTCCGCCCGGGCGCGCGGCACGCCGCTCGCAAGGACCACCGCGTTCCTCCCCGGCGTCCCACGCACCAGCCCACCCGCGTTCCACGCAAGAGCCCACCCCGCGTTCCACGCAAGAGGCCGAGACCATGCTCCAACGATCCGCTCCCGCCCTGTTCCTCGCCCTGCTCGTCGGCCTCGCGCCGGCCGCCGGGGCCCAGGAGTCCGACGCGCTCGCGAAGGTCCGCCGCACCTTCGCCCACGCCGACCGCAACGGCGACGGCGTGCTCGACCCCGCCGAGGCGAAGCAGGCGACGATCCCGTCCGCCGACTTCCTGGCGCAGGACCACGACGGCGACCGCCGCCTGTCGGGCGACGAGTTCCTCGTCTACTACAACGGCCTGCTGGTCGGCGCGGGCCAGCCGGTGCCCGCGGACCTGTCGCGCCGCGTGGCGCGGGTCGAGGCGGCGCGCGCCCAGGCCGCCGAGCGCGAGCTCGCCGTGTCGGCCGAACAGCGCGGCGCGCGCGACGTCGCCGGCGCGCGCATCGACCGCGGCCAGGAGGCGCTGCGCGACGGCGTCGCGAAGGGCGAGATCTCCCGCACGGAGGCCCAGCGCAAGCGCGAGCGCATGGTGCGCCGCGCGCAGGCGGCGCTGGCGAACGAGGCCGCGCCCGGCGCCGTGGCTCCGAGCGTCTCGGACAAGCTGAAGCGCGTCGAGGCCGCGCTGGGCGCCAAGGTCGCCTCCGGCGCGATCACGAAGGAAGAAGCGGACCGCAAGATGCAGCTCCTGCGCCGCCGCGCGGAAGAGGTCAGCGGGCGCTCGCGCGTCGTCGCGCGTCGCGTCGTGGACGAGGCTCGGGCCGACGGGTTCCAGGTCGACGTCGAGAAGCGCTTCGGCCGCGCCCAGGACGCGCTGCGCGACGCGAGCGCGTCGGGCGAGCTCTCTCGGGCCGACGCCCGCGCGAAGCAGGCCAAGCTGGCCGAGCGCGCCCGCAACGCCTCGCGCGACCTGACGCCCGCCGAGCGCCAGAAGCTCGACGCGGCGCTGAAGCAGCTCGACGCCGACTTCGCGGCCGGCAAGCTGTCGCTCGACGAGTACAGCAAGCAGCGCACGGCGCTGAAGCAGCGCGCGCAACGCGCGGGGATCGCCGGCGCCGAGGCCGACGCGGAGCGCGCGCGCGGCGAGGCGGCCCGCCGTCAGCACCAGCAGGAGCAGGCGGAGCGCCTGCGCCAGAGCAACCCCGAGGCGCGCCGCCTCGCGCAGGAGGAGAAGCGCCGCGCCGCGGCCGAGCAGCAGGCCGCCGACGCGAAGGCGAAGCGCGACCGCGAAGCCGCCGCGCGCGACAAGGAGGCGAAGCGCAAGCAGGCCGAGAACGAGGCCGCGCGCGACGCGGAGGCCGACGAGCGGAAGAA
Source organism: bacterium (assembly GCA_030426745.1). Lineage (GTDB taxonomy): Bacteria > Planctomycetota > UBA1135 > UBA1135 > JACKHV01. The sequence goes on along the minus strand of JAUHYB010000043.1, from coordinate 13,289 downwards.
GAAGGAAGAGGAGCTCCGCCGCAAGCAGCAGGAGAACGAGCGCCGCCGCGACGCCGAGCGCCGCCGCCGCCAGGGCGACGGCAACCACTTCCCCTGAGAGCCCGGCACCGCGCTCGATCCCGGGGCCCCTGCTCCACCGGAACGAGGACCGCGCCCCGTCACGCGCCGCAGGCACGCGACGGGGCGCGGTCCTCGTTCCAATGGAGCGAACGTCGCGACGGGCCTCCGCGTCGTCGAGCGCGCCGCGGTCCCGTCGCGTCATCGACGTGGAGCCGGGGTCCCTCCGGAACGGGCGGCGGGCCCCGCCTCCGAGCGTCGGAGGACGGGGCCCGCCAAGGGGGGGAGAAGAGTTCGGATCAAGCGGCCGTGTCGGTCTCGGCCGTGCGGACCTGCGTGTCGCCGGGCGCCCAGAGGTAGCCGCTCTCGAGGCGGCCGTCGACGCCGGGGATCAGCACCTGGAAGGTGCCGAGCTCGTCGATCTCGCAGCCCAGGCGGGAGAGGTCGCGCTTCGCCTGGCGGATCTCGCGGCGCTGGGTCGACAGGTCCGCCTGGATGGGGGTGGACTCGGGATCGTCCGCGCCGACGAGGCGCAGCTTGTTCTCGAGCCGGCGGACGCGGTCGGCGCGCTCGCGGATCTCACGATGCGTCGCCTGGAGGAAGGGGACCAAACGGCCCGCGCTCTCGACGTCGTAAGCCTTCTTCATGGTGGAGCCTCCTTCGAGGGGGGGGACGGGACAACTCGTGCAGCCGGACCGAACGTGGAACCGACCGCGGGAATCGAGATTCGAGTTGCCGCGGTCGGTGGAACCGGCCGGCCGTGTACCGCCGGAACGAGGGTTCATTCGAGGCGCGCGCCTCCGGCGTGACCGGAACGGGCGGGGGGCGCGCTCCGCGGGCCGGAGGAACGACGCGCGCGACCGAACGCGCTCCGGCCGAAAAAGTACGCGCGGGCCGGCGCGGCGGTCAGTCGCGCTCGAGGCGGATGACCTCGGTCGGGCAGGACTCGGCGGCCTCGACCACCTGCGCCTCGACCGCGTAGTCGGCGAGCCGCTCGCGGTAGCCCGGCCGCACCTGACAGTCCGCGCCCACGGGCACCTCGAAGACCTCCGGCGCGAGGTCCTCGCACAGGTTGCACGAGATGCAACCGTCGTCGATCCAGACGCGTCGGATGGGCTGGGAGGGCGAGGGCGAGGACAAGGGGCGGGGCGGGGGCGGGGGCAGGTTCGCGGGAAGGGGGGTGCGGGCGCTGACGCTCGCGTTAGAGTCTAACGCCCGAAATCGCGCGGCGGGGCCCCGGAGCCCCCGGAGCCCCCGGTGCCGCGCGAGGACGACGACCATGAGCACCCCCGAAGTCGAGATCGTGCACCGCGAGGAGTTCGCGGCCGCGCACCGCCTGCACAACCCCGCGCTGTCGGACGACGAGAACCGGCGCATCTACGGGATCTGCAACAACGAACGAGGGCACGGACACAACTACGTCGTCGACGTGGTCGTCCGCGGTCCCGTCGACCCGCGGACCGGGATGGTGATGAACCTGGTCGACCTCGCCGGCTTCGTGCGCGAGGAGATCGTCCAGCCCTGCGACCACAAGCACCTGAACCACGACGTCGCCTTCCTGGAGGGCCGCATCACGACCGCGGAGAACCTGGCGGTCGCCTTCTGGGAGCGCGTCGAACCACGCATCGCGGAGATCGGCACATGTCGCCTGCATCGGATTCGCGTCTACGAGAGCCGGACGAACTTCGTGGACTACCTGGGGCCGCGGCCTTGAGCACCGAGGACCTGGTCGAGGAGCTGCTGAAGCGGCTCGGTGAGGATCCGACGCGCGAGGGCCTCGAGCGCACGCCCGGGCGCGTGGCGCGTTCGCTGGCGGAGCTGACCTCCGGTATGACGCAGGAGGTCTCCGACGTGATCGGTCAGGGCGTCTTCGAGGAAGACTGCTCGGAGATGGTCATCGTCAAGGACATCGAGTTCTACAGCCTCTGCGAGCACCACATGCTGCCGTTCTACGGCAAGGTGCACGTCGCCTACATCCCGAACGGCCGCATCATCGGCCTGTCGAAGATCCCGCGCATCGTCGACGTGTTCGCGCGGCGCCTGCAGGTGCAGGAGCGCATGACGGTGCAGATCGCGCAGGCGATCCAGGACGTGCTGCAGCCCGAGGGCGTCGGCGTCGTCGCGGACGCTTCGCACCTGTGCATGATGATGCGCGGCGTGGCGAAGCAGAGCTCGACGACGATGACGTCCTGCCTGCTGGGCCGCTTCCGCAGCGACGCGCGCACGCGGTCCGAGTTCCTCGGCCTGGTGCGCAACATGCACCACTAGGTCACGCTCCGTGAAGCGCCGCGCGCCCGCGCCGACCGACGTCGGCGCGGGCGCGCGGTGTTTCTGAGCCTTCTTCGGAGCGTTCCGGAGCGCCCCGGAGCATCCCGAGGAGCAGCGGTTCCGCCCTCGGTCGTCCCGCGGGGGACGCGGCGCGTCGCTCAGCCGGCGGGCGCGACGTCGACGTCCGCGACGTCCTCGCTCTCGGGGCTCGCGTAGGCCTGCCACACGGCCTCGGCGACGTCCTCGGGCTTCAGCATCGTGGACCGATCCCAGTCGCCCGGCACGCCGTCGAAGATCGTCGTGTCCGTCGCGGTCGGGTACACGGTCGTGACGCGGATGCCCTTGTCGCGGAGCTCCTCGCGCAGCGCGTCGCTGAAGCCGCGCAGGCCGTACTTCGACGCGGAGTAGGCCGCGTTCTTCGGGAAGCCCTGCTTGCCGGCGATCGAGGAGATGTTGAAGACGTGCTTCTTCTCGCCCTCCTCGAGCGCGTGGATCGCTTCCGACATGACCCAGAAGGGCCCGGTCAGGTTGATCGCGATCATGCGGTCCCACTCGGCGATGTCCTGGTCCTCGAGCGCGGCCTGCGCGAAGATCCCGGCGTTGTTCACGATCACGTCGAGCGGTCCGCCGGTGAACTCCGTCGCGCGCCACACGGCGGCCTCGACCGAGCCGTGGTCCTGCACGTTCATCTGCGCGGCGTGACCCTGGCCGCCGGCAGCGTTGATCTCCTGGACGACGGCGTCCAGCTGCTCGGAGTTGCGGGCGGCGACGACGACCTTGGCGCCTTCCTTCGCGAAGCGCAGGGCGATGGCCCTGCCGATGCCGCGGCTGCCGCCGGTGACGAGGACACGGATCTCGGACATGTGGTTTCGGGGGGGAGGTGGAGGAATCGGGCTCGGGCGGGGCGCGACACGGTACCACCCGCCCGCGCACCCCGCACCGCGTGGTCGGCGTCTTCCGGGCCGGTCGCGGGCGTGATCGGCGAGCGGCGAGGACCACCGGCGGTCGGGCGGCGGCGCGCGCGACCGGCGCTCCCGGCCGACGGTCCCGACCGGCGCTCCCGACCGGGGCGCCTCGCTCGCTACAATCGCCCCATGACTTGGAGCGTCCTCGGTGCGCAGTTCTGCCTGGAGCTGTCCTTCGGCGTGCTGCTGGCGTTGGCCTTCGTGCCGAAGGCGCCCGTGGGCACGCTCTTCTACCGGCTGATGGGCAGCTCGGCGATGGTGCTGTCCCTGGTCGCCCTGGCGCTGCTCCTGCGCGTCGAGGGCGCGGGCTGGACCGACCCCGCCGTGCTCGCGACCGGGCTCTCGCTGCTCGGCTATCCGCTGTACTCCGGCCCGCTGCGCGGGTGGAAGTGGGGCGGGGGGCTCGCGTGGGCGCTGGTCGGCACGGCGGCGGCGGTGGTGCTCGTGCTGTCGACGGCGCTCGCCGACGCGGGCGCGGCCGACCTCGTGGTCGCGGGGCTCTCGGCGCTGTGCACGGGCGCGGTGGCGGGCAGCGTCGGCCTCGCGATGGTGCTCGGCCACTGGTACCTGACCGTGCCGAACCTGAAGGTCTCGCACCTCGCGCGCCTGAACCGCGTGACCGTCGGTGCGATGCTGGCGTCGATCGGCTCGATCGCGCTCACCTGCGCGTGGCACGCGGACGCGCTGGCCGACGCGCGCACGCCGCTGCTCGGTCCGTGGGGCCTGTTCTACCTCGGCACGCGCGTGACGGTCGGGCTGCTGCTGCCGCTCCTGTTCGCGTGGATGACCGCGGGCTCGCTGAAGTTCGAGAACACGCGCTCCGCGACGGGCATCCTGTACGCGTCGACCGTGCTGGTGCTGATCGGCACGGCGGTGTCCGTCAGCCTGCAGAACTCCTACCTCGTGCCGCTGTGAGCGCGCCGTGCGTCCACTACGAGTGCGCCGAGTGCGGCGCGCGCGTCGACGTCCCGAGCGCGGACGGCGCGAACCCGCCGAGCGCGGTGACCTGCGCGTCGTGCGGCGCCGTGCGCGAACTCGCGCCCGCGGACCTGGCGGACACGGGCGGCTTGCTGGGCTGCCGCGCGTGCGGCCACCCGGAGCTCTACCGGCGCAAGGCCTTCCCGCGCGCGCTCGGCATCGGCATCGTCGTCGTGGCCGCCGTCCTGGCGCCGTTCACGAACTACCTGAGCCTGGCGGCCGCCGCCCTGCTGGACCTCGTGTTCTTCCTGACGATGCCGGAAGAGGTCGTCTGCTACGTCTGCGACGCCGTGCACCGCGGCTTCCCGACGACCCCGAAGCACCCGCGCTTCGACCGCGAGATCGACGAGCGCCTGAAGTACGGCAAGCGCGCCGTGATGGGGCGTCCGATGCGCGAGGGCGGGACGGCGGGCGCGCCGGAGCCCGAGCACTAGCGGGAGTACCGCGGCACGGTACTCCCTACCCGCGGCGCGCCGCGTGCTGCGCGACCAGGTCGCGCGACGCCGCGACGTCGGTCGCGGGCAGCTCGCAGGCGTAGTTGCGGCACAGGTACAGCGCGGCCGGCCCCGACTCGCCGCGGCCCGCGGCCAGCGGGATCAACTCGCGGTCCGTCGACGGCGTCGCGCGCACGACGACGCGCTGCGGCAGGAAGGTCGCGCGCACGGCGCGCAACATCTCGCGCGCGGCGTCGTCGTCGGGCGCGCCGGCGACCACCCACTCGCGCGGGCCGGTCTGCAGGAAGTCGACGGCGAGCAGCAGCGACGAGAACGCGTGCGGGTACCGGCCCAGGAGCTCGCCGAACGCCAGCAGGTGGCGCTCCGCCGTCTGCGCGTAACCGCCCCGCCCCGTCAGCATCGCGAGGCGCAACAGGTTCCACGCCTGCACGCCGTTGCCCGACGGCAGCGCGCCGTCCTGCGGGCTCTTCAAGCGCGCGATCAGGCGCTCGTGGTGCGTGCCGGTCGTGAAGTAGCCGCCCTTCTCCTCGTCCTCGAAGGCGCCGGTGAGCACCTCGTCGAGCGCCATCGCCTCGCGCAGCCAGCGCTCGTCGAAGTCGGTCTCGTACAGGTCGAGCAGGCCCTGGATCAGGAAGGCGTAGTCGTCCAGGCATCCTTCGCCCTTCGCGCGGCCCGCGCGCGCCGTCGCGTGGAGGCGCCCGTCGTCCCGGCGCATCGACGTCAGCACGTAGTCCGCGGCGCGGCGCGCGGCGTCCAGGTAGCGCGGCTCGTCGAAGGCCTGCGCGGCCAGGCCGAACGCGCTCAGCATCAGCCCGTTCCAGGCCGTCAGCACCTTGTCGTCGGTGTCGGGCGCGACGCGGCGGCGGCGCGCGTCGAACAGCGCGGCGCGGGCCTCCTCCATCTCGCGCGCGAGGTCCTCGGGCGTCGTGCGGAAGCGCTTCGCCAGCTCCGCGGCGTCGTGCTTGCGCCACAGGATGTTCGTGCCGCCCTCGAAGTTCGCGCCCTCGTCGACGGTCCACCACGCGGCGGCCTTCTGCGCGCGCTCCTTGCCCAGCACCGCGCGCAGCTCGTCCTTGGTCCAGACGAAGAACAGGCCCTCCTCGCCCTCGCTGTCGGCGTCCTGCGTGGACGCGAAGGCGCCCTCGGGCGTCACCATCTCGCGCAGCACCCACTCGCAGCAGCCGCGGGCGACGCGCTCGTACAGCGGGTCGCCGGTCGCCAGGAAGGCCTCGACGTAGACGGGCACCAGCAGCGCGTTGTCGTACAGCATCTTCTCGAAGTGCGGCACCAGCCACTCCTCGTCCGTGCTGTAGCGGTGGAAGCCGCCGCCGAGCTGGTCGTAGATGCCGCCGTGCGCCATGCGGTCCAGCGTGTTCGTCACGATCGTCCACGCGTCGTCGCGGCCGGTGCGCGCGGCGTGCCGCAGCATCAGGCGCAGGTCGGTGGGGTGCGGGAACTTCGGCGCGCTGCCGAAGCCGCCCCACAAGGGGTCGTACGAGGACTCGAGCGCGGAGAGCGAACGGTCCAGCACGTCGGGAGGGATCGCGCCGCCGGTGTCGTGGCGGCCCTCGCGCGAGATTTGCTCGGTCAGGCGCCCGGCCTGCTTCACGACCGTGTCGCGCCGCGTCTTCCACGCCTCGGCGAGCTGCATCAGCACGTCGGCGAAGCCCGGGCGCCCGAACTTGCTGAACGGCGGGAAGTAGGTGCCGCCGTAGAAGGGTTCGAGGTCCGGCGTGAGGAAGACCGTCATCGGCCAGCCGCCCTGACCGGTCAGCGCCTGCACGGCCTTCATGTAGATGTCGTCCAGGTCCGGCCGCTCCTCGCGGTCGACCTTGACGCTGACGAAGTCGCGCGCGAGCAGGGCGGCGATGCGCTCGTCCTCGAAGGACTCGCGCTCCATCACGTGGCACCAGTGGCAGGCGGAGTAACCGATCGAGAGGAAGATCGGCTTGTCCTCGTCGCGCGCCTTCTCGAGCGCCTCGGGCCCCCAGGGGTACCAGTCGACGGGGTTGTGCGCGTGCTGCAGCAGGTACGGGCTGGTCTCGCCGGCCAGGCGGTTCGCGGGGTGGTGCTTCGACATGCTTCCTCCGCCGGGGAGCATACCGCTCGCGTGAGGGGGAGAGTCCGGCGCTCGCGAGAGCTTTGCCCGGAACGCGAACCGGCGCCCGCGCGGGGGAACGCGCGGGCGCCGGTCGGCGGCGTGAGCCTCGAGCGCGGCGTCAGAAGCCGAGCGTGAGCCCCAGCGCGACCAGGTTCGCGTCCGGGCCGTCCGCCGTGCCGCCGTTGACGGCGTAGGCGTAGTTCAGCTGCCACTTCACGTTGTGGCCGGCGACGTAGTAGTTCAGGCCCGCCGTGTAGACCGAGCGGTCGAAGTCCATCGGCGCGGAGTTGTCGTCGTAGTCGTCGTAGCGCGCGGCGACCTCCCACTGCTCGTTCGGGAAGCACCACGACGCGACGAGCGTCCAGGGCGTCGTACCGCCGCGCTGCTCGCCGGGGAAGTTCGGGTCGAGGTTCCAGTCGTCGCCGTAATCGACGACCTCGCCGTGGAAGTAGAAGCCGCCGACGATGGCGGTGGCCTCCAGGGCCAGCGCGCCGGCGTCCGAGGCCGCGCCGTCGTCCTGGTAGGCGACGGCCACGTTCACGCGCGCCTCGTCGCCGGAGGAGTAGGCGCCTTCCCAGGCCAGCATGCCCTCGCCGATGACGTCCACCGCCAGGCGGCCGGTCAGCAGCGTCTCGCTGGCGACGCCGTCCGCGCCGTTCTGGCCGGCGAGCGCCCAGTGGAAGCGGTCGTGGTCGCCGGCGACCTGCAGGCCCTTGTCGCGGATCGAGCTGAACACGCCGTTGCGCGTCCGCGTGATGAACAGGAGGTCGCGGGCCTCGACCAGGCCGGTCGAGAGGAACGGGCTCTTGAACTGGCCGAAGGTGCCGTGGATGCCCTCGCCGATCGTGATGCGCACGTAGGCGTCCAGCAGCATCATCGTGCCGCCGGCGAGGTCGCCGGAGACGCGGTAGGCGTAGCGGTCCAGCTCGCCGTCCACCGCCAGGCGGACGTTGTCCAGGGACACGCCGCTGAGGGACTGGCCCGCCGGGTCGCGGAACTCGTCGGAGTTCGCGTAGTTCGTCCGCACGTAGCCCCAGATCGAGGGGCCGGTCGTCTCGACCTGCAGGGAGTCGTTGAGCGCTTCGAGCTCGCGGTCCAGCTCGGGCCAGTCGCCCGCCTCCTCGGTGGGGGCGGCGGCGAAGCCCGTGCCGGCGAGCACGAGCGGGAGCGCGAGGGGGAGCGCGAGGGGGAGCGCGAGGGGGAGCGCGAGGGGGAGCGCGAGGGGGAGCGCGGTGGAACGCAGGAGTCGTCGCATGGGTGGTCCTTCGGCGCGTTGCGCCAGAGGCTCCATCGGCAGGAAGCGCCCCGGACTTTCCCGCGGAACCCGCGTTCCGCGCGCCCTGAGGGCCTCTTCGCGGGCCCCGCGCGTCGGACGGCGGCTCGCGGCGAGCGGGCGCGGGCACGAAGAACGGGGCCCGCGACGCGCGCGGGCCCCGTGTTTCGGTCCTCCCCGGCGACGCGCGCCGGAGAAGCGTGTCAGATCAGGTCTCGCCTCAGAAGGAGAGGACGAGGCCGAGCGAGAAGATGCCGATGTCGTCGGCGGTCTGGAAGCTCTGGTTGGCGTACTGGAACTGCCACTTCACGTCGTGGCCGGACACGTACTTGTTGACGCCCACCGCGATCGTGTTGTCCGCGAGGTCCATCATGCCGCCGAGCATCACCGGCTGGTCGTCGTGACCCTCGTAACGACCGATGACTTCCCAGTCCTCGTTGAAGAGGTAGGAGCCGGTGATCGTGAAGGGGGTGTTGTCGCCGACGTCGGTGCCGTTCGAGACGATCTCGCCGCCGATGTAGAAGGGACCGGAGGTGACGTAGACCTCACCGCCGAAGCGCTCGCGCTCGTCGCCCATGATGGGCGTGCCGGTGGCGTCGTTGTCGCTCATGTCCTCGGCGTAAGCCACGGCCACGGTCATGTTGGTGCCGTCGCCGGCGTTGTACGCGCCGTCGACGCTCTGGCCGGCGCCCTCACCGAGGGCGTCCCACGCGATACGCGCGGTGATGTCCATGCCGTCGGAGGTGCCGTCGACGCCGTTCTGCGCCGAGATCCACCAGCCGATCGTCTCGGCGAAGTTGCCGAACAGCATCAGACCGGCGTCACGGCCGGTGCCGACGATCTGGCTCGCGATGAACGTCCGGTCGATGAGCAGCTCGCGGTTGCGGGCGCGCATCTCGCTGGCGAGGAACGGGCGCTTGTAGTTGCCCATCCGCAGCGAGAAGTTCTCGGTGAAGTTCAGCGTGCCGTAGGCGTCCAGCAGCACGGCCGTGCCACCGGCAAGGTCGGTCGAGACCTTGTAGCCGTAGTCGGCGGTCTCACCGGAGACCGTCAGACGGATGCTGCGGAAGTCGACGCCGAAGAGGTCGTCGACGGTGTTCGGCTGGACGTCACTCGAGAAGTCCAGGACCGTGATCACCCAACCCGAGAGCTGGGGACCGCCGGAACCCTGGGTGCTGAGCGTCGAGTTCAGCGCCTCGAGCTCGCGATCCAGCTCCGGCCAATCGGTCTCAGCGGCGAGACCGGTCGTGCTGGCCAGGGTGGCGGCCAGCGCGGTACAAACGAACTTGTTCATGGATGCACTCCAAAGAAGAGAGACCACAGAGAGAAAGGGATGGGGGTGTGGTAGCGCGGCAGCTTGCCGAGCATCCGGGGTCGGGAACAGTCCTGGCTGCGGTTTTTTCACAGAGAGACCGGGGGTTCCATCGGAAGTCATCATCCGGGGCCGTCCCCGAAAGCATTCCGGTGGGCGCCGATCGGCCATAAGTCTCTGCCCGTAACTGGGTTGCGTTCCAGATATCGGCCTCCGAGGGACGGATTCCCGGGCGCTCCGCAGGCGCGGAGAGGGCGCCGGAAGGCCGCCGTCAGTCGGCCGACAGGGGGGCCCAAGTCGTTAGGATTCGGCGACTTAGAGCCGGGAAGGACGGGAGCCCCGGCACTGGATTCCGGGGCGTCCGACCGGGGAATGGGTACGCACCCCTTTCTCGTATCCGATCCTGCTTCCGCGCCCTTTCGGCGGCGAATTTCCCGGATACGGCACCTCGCGACGGCCGCCCGGGCCGGACCGTTCGGTCCACGAGCTCCGAACACGCGCGCGGCTGACAGTTAATATGGAGGCCGCTCTGGAGGGCTTCGATCAGCCCTCGCGGCGCTCGCGGAGGTAGGGCTCGACGACCTCGTCGGCCTCCGCGACGCGGTTCAAGAGGTCCTCGGGCACCGAGAGGCCGAGCGCTTCCACGGCGCGCAGCCGGGCCTCGAGCCGCTCGCGCGCGGCGACCAGGTAGTCGAAGTCGAAGCGCGGGTGCTTCAGGAAGCGCGGGTCGACGCCCTGCACGTGCTCGGTGCACGCCAGCGACATCTCCTCCGCCACGGCCTTCTCCCAGCCCTCGAAGGGCGCGACGGCGGCGCGCACGCGTTCGGCCTCCGGCGGCTCGGGACCGTCGTCGGCGGCCAGCAGCAGGGTGCCGAGCGCGGTCAGCAGCTCGCGCGCGTGGAAGCGGTTCGGCTGGCGCTTCTTCTTCGCCAGCTCGGCCAGCTCCTTCAGGGTCTCGTCGATCGCGTCGCGGTGGGGGTCGCTCATTCGTGCTTCGTCCTTCGTTCGCGCTTCCGCTCTCCGCGGCGGCGCTTGGCGTCCAGGCGGCGTCGCTGGGACGCGCGGGTGGGGCGCGTGGCCTTGCGCTTGCGCCGCGGCGCGAGCGCGTCGCGTAGCAGCGCGGCCAGCCGCTCGCGGGCGGCCTCGCGGTTCTCGGGCTGCGTGCGGTGCTCCGAGCAGTCGATCAGGAGCTCGCCGCCGCCGACGAGCCGCCCGCCCAGCCGTTCGACGATCAGGCGGCGCTGGCCCTCGGACAGCGCGCGGCTGCCCTTCACGTCGAAGCGCAGCTGCACGCGCGTCTCCGTCTTGTTCACCTTCTGGCCGCCGGGGCCGCCCGAGCGCGCGGTCTCCATGCGCAGCTCGTCGGGCGGGATCACCAGGCGCCCCGTGACCACCAGCGGCTCCATCGCCGCGCCCCCTCAGGCCCCCGCGGGGTCGTGGTCCCGCAGGAAGGGGAACGGGAAGATCCCCGTGTCGTGGTGGTCGGAGAAGCGCACGCAGATCGCGTAGTTCCCGACCAGCCGCACGTCGAGCTGCTGCAGGTCGTCCGGGATGCTCTCGGGGTCGAGCATGCGCTGGCCGGTGACCTCGTTCACGCAGTGCGCGCACGGACACAGCCGACGCAGCACGGCCGCGGGGTAGACGGTCTCGTGGCCGTCGGCCCAGGTGACGGCGATGCGCGTCGGATCACTCTTGGTGATCACCTTCGGCTGCGTCGAGCTCATCGAGGGCGCTTCCTCGAGCGCGTCGCGCACCCGCGCCGAGGCGGGGGACGGCGCCCGGAGTGGTTGGGCCGGCTTGGTTGGGCCCGGTGTGGTGGGCGGGACCGGACTTGAACCGGTGACCCCTTGATTTTCAGTCAAGTGCTCTACCAACTGAGCTACCCGCCCGGGGGAGGCCGAATTATGCCCCGGGTGAGGCTCGCGTCAATCGGCGCGGCCGGAAAGCGGGTCGCGGGCGCCGATCAGCGCTCGTCCAGCAGCGCGCGCGCCGACTCGACGTCGCGGCCGATCTGCGCCGCCAGGGCCTCGAGCCCGTCGAAGCGCTGCTCGGGCCGGATCCGCGCGACGAAGGCGACCTCGAGGTGCAGGCCGTAGAGGTCGCCCGCGTAGTCCAGCAGGTGGACCTCGACCCGCGGCGCGACGGCGGCGTCGCCCTCGACGGTGGGGCGGAAGCCGATGTTCACCACGGCGGGGTGTTCGGAGACGACGGCGGTCACGGAGGTCGGCTCGACGATCCGCGCGCGGGCCGCGTAGACGCCCGGCGGCGGGTGCAGCTCGTGGTGCAGGTCGAGGTTGGCGGTGGGGAAGCCCAGCTCGCGGCCCAGCTTCGCGCCGGGGACGACCTCGCCGAAGACGCTGACCGGCCGGCCCAGCATGCGCGCCGCGCCGTCGATGTCGCCCAGCTCGACGGCCTCGCGGATGGCGGTGGACGACACCGCGCGCTCGCCGACGACGACCTTCGGCACGACCTCCAACTCGTAGCCGAGGGAGCGCACCAGGTCCGGCGTGCCGGCGCGGTCGCGGCCGAACTTCGAGTCGAAGCCCAGGACGAAGGCGCGCGCGCCCAGGCCGTCGGCGCAGACCTCGCGGACGAAGTGCTCCGGCGGCGTGCGGCGCAGCTCCTCGTCGAAGGTCAGCACCACGGCGCGCCCCATGCCGGCGCGGCGGAACAGCTCCAGCCGGTGCTCCAGCGTGGTCAGCGTCCGCGGCGCGCGCCCCAGCAGCACCTCCTTGGGGTGCCGGCGGAAGGTCACGACCGTGGGGACCGCGCCCAGGCGCTCGGCGCGCCCGACGTTCGCCGCCAGGATCGCCCGGTGCCCCAGGTGCATCCCGTCGAAGACGCCGATCGAGACCACCGAGCCGGGGGGGCCCGACCCGGGCAGGTCGTCGCGCTCGGTCAGGACCTCCACGCGGCCCTAGCCCTGCTTCGCGGCCGCCTGCTTGTAGTCGTGGACGAGGTTCTCGAGCGCGACCTTGTTGCGCAGCTTGTCCGCCGACGACATGCGGTCGACCAGCAGGACGCCGACCAGGTGGTCGTGTTCGTGCTGGATCACGCGGCTCTCGAAGCCGGTGAAGGTCTCCTCGTGGGTCGCGCCGTCCGTGTCCTGCCAGCGCACGCGGCAGGAATCGGGGCGCTGGATCTCGCCGTAGATGCCGGGGAAGGACAGGCAGCCCTCCTCGTACAGCGTCGTCTCGCCGTCGCGCGAGAGGATCTCCGGGTTGATCATCGCCCGGTCGTCGCCCTCCTCGCCGGTGTGGTTCATCACCAGGATCCGACGCTTCATGCCGACCTGCGGGGCGGCGAGGCCCACGCCCTTCGACTCGCGCATCGTCCGGAACATCGCCTCGACGACCTCGCGCAGCTCGTCGTCGAAGGACTCGACGGCGGCGGCCTGCTTGCGCAGCACCGGGCTGGGGTACAGGGTCAGGTCGTACTGGAGGGACTCGGTCATGCCTCTCGAGGGTCGGGACGCGGAGCGCGTCGGCCTGGGTCAGGGGCGCGGCGGAGGGGCCGCGGGCGGGCGCCGGGCCGGGGGATCTCCGCCCCTTCGGAAGCTCCGGAGAGCGTCCGGCAGGATATCGCCTCCGTTGACGGCCCGTGGAAGGGCCCCTAGAATTTTCCGCCCGCCATCCGCGCCGACCCGGCCCGGAGGGCGGCCCTCGTCGTGCGAATCCCGCCGCGCCGCGTCCCCCGGGACCGGCTCGCGGAGCCCTCGCGCGGCGCCCCCTCACGTGGACACGACCAAGTACATCCAGAAGGCCGAAGAGGCCGCGCGACGTCGCAACTACGACTTCGCCGTCGAGCTCTACTCGCAGCTCCTGGACCTCGATCCCGACCAGGGGGAGGCCCGGGCCGGGCTGCGCGCGGTGCTCAAGAA
>JAUHYB010000415.1 GCA_030426745.1 bacterium | reverse complement strand
GCCCGCGCGGTGATCGACGACGCCCGCGAGCGGGTCGCCGCCGTGCTGGAGGTCGCCGAGGAGGAGGTGATCTTCACCTCCGGCGGCACCGAGGCGAACAACCTGGCGCTGGTCGGCACGCTCGCCGTGGACGGGCCGCCGGCGGGGCTGCTGACGACGCCGATCGAGCACCCCTCGGTGCTGGAGACCGCGCGCAGCCTGGAGGAGAGCGGGTACCGACTGGTGCTCGCCGAGGTCGACGCCGCGGGGCGCCTCGACGCGGAACGCGCGGTCCGGCAGGCGGAGCGCGAGGGCGTGGCGCTCGTCAGCGTCATGGCCGCGAACAACGAGGTCGGCACGGTGTCGCCGCTCGAGGAGCTGGGCGAGGGCCTCGCCCGGCTCGGAGCGAAGCGCCCGCGCTTCCACGTCGACGCCGTGCAATGGCTCGGCCGCGGCCCGTTCACCCCGGGCGCGTGGCGCGCGGACCTGGTCAGCCTGTCCGCCCACAAGGTCGGCGGGCCGCTGGGCGTCGGCGTGCTGATCGCGCGCGGCGACACGCCCCTGGCGCCCCTGTTGACCGGCGGGGGACAGGAGTCGGGGCTGCGCTCGGGCACCGAGAACGCCCCCGCGATCGCCGCGGCGGCGCTGGCCGTCGAGCTGGCCGTCACCGAACGCAGCGCGTACGTCGCGCGCGTCGGCGCGCTCACGCGCGAGCTGTGGGACGCGATCGCGACCGCCTTCCCCGCGGCGACGCTGCTGGGGCCGCCCATCGACGCCGCGGACCGCTTGCCGAACACCGTGAACGTGTCGTTCCCGGGCGTCGACGGGCGCTCGCTGGTCGCGCGGCTCGACCTGGAGGGGCTCGAGGCGAGCGCGGGCTCCGCGTGCGCGAGCGGTTCGGTCGAAGCGTCGCACGTGCTGCTCGCGCTCGGCCTCGACGAAGAGCGCGCGCGCGCGGGCCTGCGGCTGTCGTTGGGATGGAACAGCTGTTCACAGGATGTCCACAACGCTGTGGACATCTTGCGGAAAACCATTCCCTCGTCACCCGCAAGACCTTGAAGCGCTCCTGTTTGCGAACAGCGCATCAAGAGAACGCGCGCTCGTCGTTGACCGCGCCCCCGCCGCTGCTCTAATGGTCGGTCCGACGGAGGCGCGAGAACACGCGAGTTCCGCCTCCCCGGGACACAGCAACGACCACCCGAGGACGTCGTCCTCACTCTCTCGCGAGACCACCGCGGGAGACCCCGACACCCGATCCCGCGCGGCGAACCGAGAGCAACGCGCGCGGCGGATCGAGGCAGGCGGCACGGACGGCACGCGTCGCCCTCGTTCGTCCCCGCGTCACCGACGCGGGATCGCGCGCGACGGAGACCGCGCCCGACGGTGGTGCGCACCGGACCGACCCCAGCACCACGCCGACCTCGCCGACATCACAGGCCGCCCCGCGCCCGTCCCCGGACGACCCTCCGCGGACGACGACGGCCACGATGACGACGGCGACGTCCCCCCACGCGCGCGCCGCGCGCGAAACGCCCCCCTCGCCCATGTCCCACGCTCGCTTCGTCTCCACCGCGAACCACCGCGCCGGCTCCGGCCCGCGCGCGTCGCGTGGATCGAGCGACCCGGACACGCGCCGGGAGGCAGCCCCCCGCGACCGCCTCGAGAAGGGAATCTGGCAGCATGCGAGAGACGCAGCCGGACAAGTCCAGTGCCGTGCTCTACGGCACTCGTTCCCGATCCACGGACAGCGAATGGAGCGAGTCCGCCGCCGCGGCGGACGCCCGGGGCAACGGGGCGGTGTCCGAGCCGTCGTCCGTGGACACTGACGCGACGTCGTCCATGGACACCGACGCGACGCCGTCCATGGACACCGACGGTCCTCCGTCGATGAACACCGACGCGACGTCGTCCATGGACACCGACGGTCCGCCGTCCATCGACACGGGATCGCGCGACGCGCACGACGACGGGACAGCCGCGGCGCGGGACGCCGCCGACGCGACGCCGGCCGCGACACCCGTGAGCGCCCTGCCCGAGGGCGCGTACGAGGAGGTCTGGCGCACGATCCAGACCGCCGTGCGCGAGCGCATCCAGCCCGAGCAGTTCGAGACCTGGTTCCGCCGCGCGGCGCTGCACCACGTCGGCGACGACACGGTCTGCATCTCGGTGCAGAACACCTTCACGCGCGACTGGCTGCAGACCTACTACCAGCCGACGATCGAGGCGGCCGTGCACGCCAGCCTCGGCGCGCCGCGACGGGTCGAGTTCCACGTCGATCCCGAGCTGATGATGCGTCGGCCGGGCGAAGCCGAGGCGCCGTCCGCTCCCGCGCAGCCCGCCGCGGAGGATCCGCACGCCGGCACGCCGCCGTCGGAGTTGCCCGCCGGTCACCCCGAGCGCGCGCGCCGCGCCGAGTCGTCGCCCGCCTTCTCGCGCCGCACCACGCCGCCCGACGCGGACGGCGAGCGCCGCGCCGCGGACCGCGGCCGCTTGCTGCGCGACTTCGCGAAGGGCGGGCTCGTGCGCGGCAGCGACATCGGCCTGAACCCCAAGTACACCTTCGAGAACTACGTCGTCGGTCCGTGCAACCGCTTCGCGCACGCCGCGGCGCTGGGCGCGGCGGAGTCGCCGGGATCGGCGTACAACCCGCTGTTCCTGCACGGATCCGTGGGTCTCGGCAAGACGCACCTGTTGCAGTCCCTGTGCTTCGCGCTGCTCGAGAACTTCCAGGACGTGAAGATCCTCTTCCTGTCCTGCGAGACGTTCGTGAACCACTTCATCAGCGCGCTCGAGGACGGCAAGCTCCAGAACTTCCGCAACAAGTACCGCGGCGTCGACGTGCTGGTCGTGGACGACATCCACCTGCTCGCGAACAAGGAGCGCACGCAGGAGGAGTTCTTCCACACCTTCAACACGCTCTACAACGCGGGCAAGCAGATCGTGCTGTCGTCGGACTCGCCGCCGAAGGACATCCCCACGCTGCAGGAGCGGCTGGTGTCGCGCTTCAAGTGGGGCCTCGTCACCGAGATGGAGCCGCCGTGCTACGAGACGCGCATGGCGATCCTGAAGCGCAAGTCGCGCGAGCGCGGACGCGAGGTGCCGGACGACGTCGCGAGCCTGCTGGCGGAGCGCATCGACTCGAACATCCGCGAGCTCGAGGGCGCCGTGACGAAGCTGATGAGCTTCGCGCGCCTGTCGGGTCAGCCGGTCAGCGTCG
>JAUHYB010000414.1 GCA_030426745.1 bacterium | reverse complement strand
CCGGGGTCGCTGAACGACCTGGTGGCGATCGCGACGGACTCGGCGGAGGGCCGCCGCCTGTCCGGCAAGCCGGAGTCGCCGGTGAACCAGCGCACGCGCGCGTTCGCGGTGTACGGCATGGGCCTGATCGCCTACGCGAACAACGACCCGGAGCTGCGCCGCGACGTCTTCCGCGAGCTCCACGGCTTGCTGACGGGGCCGCGCGAGTCGACGCGCGACGTGAAGGTCGCGGCCGCGATCGCCGCGGGGCTGGTCCCCGTCGAACCGCTGGTCGGGTCCGAGGGCGCCGAGGACCGGCGCGCGTGGGACTCGCGCGAGGACCAGCTGCGCGCGCTGCTGGAGCTGCACGACGACCGGCGCTCCGACCTGCTGCGCGACGCGGAGCGCGCCCACCTGGCGCGGGCGATGGTCCGGCTGTGCGAGGGCGTCGAAGGGGACGTGCGCGGCGACGTCGCCGCGTCGCTGGTCACCGCCGTCGGCCACCGCACGCGCGACGAGTCGTCGGTGATGCGGCAGAGCGCGGTGCTGGCGATCGGCGGCCTGGGCGACTGCGACGAGGACCCGCACGACGTCGCGATGCGCGCGGCGCTGCAGCGCGGCCTGAAGGACCCGGACCCGCAGGTGCAGTTCTTCAGCCTGATCGCGATGGGGCAGGTCGGCGGTCGCCTCTCCGCGAGGCCGGCGGACGAGGAAGCGGGGCGCGCGGAGCTGCGCAAGACGCTCACGCGCCAGCTGGCCTCCGGCAAGCGCCGCCGCCCGTGGGCCGCGCTGGGCATCGGCATCATGGAGCGCGAGCTGTTCGACGCCGGGCGCCCCGTCGACCAGGTCCGGATCGACGCGCTGGAGGCGTCGCTGCGCGAAGGGCGGTCGGGCAACGACGTCGCGGCGTACGCGATCGGCCTCGGCATCGCGCGAGCGCGCGGCAGCGCCGACGTGTTGCTGGACCAGCTGGAGCGCCAGAGCGAGGACGCCGTCCGCGGTCACCTGTCGGTCGGGCTGGGCCTCATGGACGCGAACGCCGCCATCGAACCGATCCAGGAGATCGTGGCGAAGTCGAAGTACCGCGCCGCGCTGCTCGAACAGGCGGCGATCGCGCTGGGGCTGCTGGGGGATCGCGGCGCCGCGGGCAAGCTGGAGCGCATGCTGCGTGACGAGGCGCAGAGCCTGGCGAGCCAGGCAGCGATCGCGTCCGCGCTCGGCTTCATCGGCGACGCCGGTTCCGTGGACCCGCTGCTCGACATGGCGCAGGACGACGGCGTGACCGACCTCGCGCGCGCGTTCGCGATCGCGGCGCTCGGCATCGTCGGCGACAAGGAACCGCTGCCGTGGAACGCGAAGCTGTCGGTGGACCTGAACTACCGCGCGAACGCGTCGACGCTGGTGGAAGGCGGGAAAGGGGTGATCGAGATCCTCTGAGGGGAGGATCTCGTCCGCCGGCCTGCCGGCCGGTGCGCGGGGCGTCCCTCACGAGGAGGGGGCGCCCCGCACCTTCTTCAAGGGCGCGCTCGGCGCCCGCGATGATGAAGTCGCTCGGGTCCCGATCGCGCGCTCCGTGCCGGCCGGAGATGCACCGAACTCCGGAGCGCCGCGACCGGCGCGCGCGGCCCGCGACCTGTGGATCGCGGGCCGCGCTCGTTAGGCTGGTGCGCGTGCGCGGCGCGAACGGCGCGCCGCCCCGGTCAACGCGACAGCGCAGAGCGCGCGGAGGCACCGCCGTGCTGGAGACGATCGCCGTCGGCAACGAGGTCGGCAAGGACGAGTACGAGGAGAGCGTCCCGGCGCTGCGCGAGGAGCTCGTCGAGCTTCAGCACGAGCTGCGCGAGCGCGGGTTCTCCGTCCTGTTGAACCTGGTCGGCACCGACACGCACGGCTGCGAAGAGGTCTACGACCGCCTGCACGAGTGGTTCGACGCGCGCTACCTGGCGGCGACCGCGTTCGACCTGCCCAGCGACGAGGAGCGCGAGCGTCCGCTGTTCTGGCGCTACTGGCGGGCGCTGCCGCGGCACGGGCGCGTCGGCGTGCATTACGGCGCGTGGACGCTGGGGGCGCTCGCGGCCCGGCTGCGCGGCGACCTGGACGACGCGGCGTTCACCGCGCGCATCGACCACGTGGAACGCTTCGAGCGCATGCTGGCCGACGACGGCACCTTGCTGATCAAGCTCTGGCTGCACGTCCCGAAGAAGGAGTTCAAGAAGCGGCTGAAGCGCGCGTCGAAGGACCCGCTCGAGGCGCAGTTCGTCGACGAGCGCGACTGGCTGATGCTGGAGCACTACGACGACCTCGTGCCGCTGGCGGAGACCTACCTGCGCGGGACCGACACGGCGTCCTGCCCGTGGACGCTGATCGAGAGCACGGACGCGCGCTACCGCGACCTGACCGTGCTGCGCGCGCTGACCGCCGCGTTGCGCGGGGCGCTGGAGCGCGACGACGCCGCCCGGCGCGCCGCGGAGGTCGCGGACGCGGAGGACGCCGGCGCACAGGACGTCGTCCCGACCGGCGACGTGTTGAGCGGCATCGACACGACGGCGGCGCTGGAGAAGGGCGAGTACGGCGACCGCCTGGAGGAGCTGCAGGCCCGCTTGCACTCCCTGGCCGCCCGGGCGTGCGCGCAGGGTGTATCGACCGTCCTGGCCTTCGAGGGCTGGGACGCCGCGGGCAAGGGCGGCGCGATCCGCCGCATCTCCGCCGCCGTGCGCGCGCGGTTGATCCGCGTCGTGCCGATCGCGGCGCCGACGCCGGAGGAGAAGGCGCACCACTACCTGTGGCGGTTCTGGCGCGAGCTGCCGCGGGCCGGCCGGATGCTGGTCTTCGACCGCAGCTGGTACGGCCGCGTGCTGGTGGAGCGCGTCGAGGGCTTCGCGAGCCGCGACGAGTGGAAGCGCGCCTACGCCGAGATCAACGACTTCGAGCAACAGCTCGTCGAGCACGGGATCGTGCTGTGCAAGTTCTGGCTGGAGATCACGCCGGACGAGCAGCTGCGCCGCTTCGACGCTCGCCGCGACACCGGCTACAAGCGCTACAAGATCACCGACGAGGACCTGCGCAACCGCGCGAGGCGGGACGACTACGTCGCGGCGGTGAACGAGATGGTGCGCCGGACCAGCACCGACGTCGCGCGCTGGGAACTGGTGTCGTCGGAGGACAAGCGCTGGGCGCGCGTGCGCGTGCTCGAGGTCGTCTGCGACGCGCTGAGCGCGCGGCTCGACGG
>JAUHYB010000413.1 GCA_030426745.1 bacterium | reverse complement strand
GCCTTCGTGCTGGCGCTCCCCGTCGCGTGGGACCGCGAGCGGCGCGAGCGCAGCGCCGGCCTGCGCACCTTCCCGCTCGTCGCCGTCGCGAGCTGCGGTTACATGCTGATCGCGCGCAGCGAGTTCAGCGAGTCCGCGGACGCCCAGGCCCGCATGGTCTCGGGCCTGATCACCGGCATCGGGTTCATCGGCGGCGGCGCGATCCTGAAGAAGGGTGATCGCACCCACGGCACCGCGAGCGCCGCCAGCATCTGGAGCACCGGCGCGCTGGGCTGCGCCGTGGCCTACGACCGCTACGAGATCGCGCTCCTGCTCGCGGTGATCAACCTGGCTGCGCTGCGCTGGCTGAAGATCCTGAAGCGCGAGGGCGACGACGCCGAGTACGAGGGCTGACGGTCGCGGCGCGACGGCGCGACAGTCCGACGGCCCGACGGCCCGACGGCCCGACGGCCCGACGGCCCGACGGCCCGACGGACCCGACGGGCCCGACAGCCCGACAACCCGACAACCCGACAGCCCCACGGCCCGCGGTCGCGCCGACCGCGAGTCCACCCGCGGAGGTCGTCGCGCGACGGCCCCCGCCCTCGTCACTCGCCGACGCCCGCCAGCCCGACCTCCGCGAACCCGGCCAGGCGCTCCGAGCTGCCGCCGTCGTCGGTGCGCAGGACCTCGATCTCGACGCGCGTCCAGCGCAGGTCCTCGGGCAACGGCACGAGGGTGGGGGGCAGCGGATCGGAGGAGAGCTCGACGCGGATCGGCGCGGCCTTGGTGCCGGGGAAGCGGACCTCGACCTCGCGGACGACGTCGAAGGAGTAGCGGTCCTTGGGGCGCGTCGCGGCCTGTTGCAGGACGAGGCTCCGCGCGCGCGGCGTGCGGTCGAACGACAGTTGCAGCACGGCCACGTCGCCGTCGGTGCGGCACAGCCACGCGGTGGACTGCAGCCCGTCGATCGCGCTCGAGGGGCCGCGGTTCGCGTCGGCGGAACAGGTGGCGGTCGCCTCGCAGCCGAGGTCCGCGAGGTGCGTCGATCCGGTCGCGCGCGCGACCTCGAGCATCCAGTCCTGCAGGCCGGCGTCGAGCTCGAACGACAGCTCGTCGCTCTCGAGCACGACCGGATCCGCGGTCAACGGGTCGGCGTCCTCGGGCAGGGCCAGCACGACCCGCACGCGCACGACGTGGTCGCCGGCGCCGTCGAAGGTGAGGCGCGTCGCGTGGGCCTCGCCCTGCCACGCGGTCGGCGGACACTCGACGGTCTCGGCGAGCGCGCCGTCGACCCAGTACTCGACGCGGTCCAGGTGCAGGTCGCGGCGCGTGCCGCGCGGCACGCCGTGGGCCTGGCGCGCTTCGTCGGAGATGCCCGTGATCCAGACGGTCATGCGGTGGCTGCCCGACGCCCGGAAGCGCACCTCCGCGTCGTGCTCCTCCGACACCAGCAGGTCGCGCGGCGTGCCGGCGTCCGGTCCGGTGCCGCGCGCGGTCGCGCGCTCGAGGAACAGCAGCGCGAAGCAAGTGTCCGGCTCCTGGTGGTGCTGTTGCCAGGTCCCGTCGTCGCGCTGCAGCTTCACCAGGTGCTTCGCGCCCTCGTAGTACCAGGCGTGCGCGCCGATGCGGTCGATACCGAGCAGCGCGCCGACGCGCTCGAGGCCGTAGAGGTAGTAGTAGATCCACTCGTGGCCCCGGCCCGGGTTCTGCGCCACGTCGAAGTTCACCTCCATCCAGCCCATCGCGAGCCCGCGGCTCTTGTCGATCTTGCGCTGGTCCGCGCTGCTGAGCTTGTCGCCCAGGCCGCGGCGGCACAGCTCGACGACGGCGATGCCCGCGGTCGTCATCGAGCCCGTCGCCTCGCCGTTCAGGCGGTACCCGAACCCCGCGACCTCGCGCTTGCCGGTCGAGGTCCGCCCCGCCTCGACCGGGGCGTCGACCTTCATCGTCCGCGTCTGGTGGTTCAGCGTGTCCTTCAACAGGCGCTTCCACGCGCGCTCCGGCACCTCGTGCCCCGCGAGCGCCGCGGCGCGCAGCCCCAGCGCCGCGTACTGCGAGTTCGAGAGGTCGATCAGTCCCTCGCGCTCGTGCCAGTTCTCCCACGCGTGGTCCCAGGGGTAGCTCCAGCCGCCATTCTGCCACTCGAGCAACCAGTCGAGCATCTCGCCGATGCGCGGCTTCAACGCGGGATCCTTGGTCGCCTCGAAGGCCATCATCTGGCAGGCGATCGCGTAGGTCTCGCGCGCCGGCGCGGCCTCCAGGAACGCGCGCGCCCGCTGGATGGCGGGGTGCGCCGGGTCGACGCCGCACTTCAGCAGCGTGTACATCGACAGGGCCGTCTGGCCGTTGCGGTAGCGCTTGCCCTCGTACTCCCACGACCCGTCGCGCTGCTGCAGCGCGATCAGCGCGTCGACGCCGGCGTCGATGGCCTCGTCGATCGCCGGCTGCAGGCGCAAGAGCGCGCCGCGGTCGACCGCGGGGTCGGTGAGCGGTCCGTCGAGGGTCCACGCGTGGACGCGCATCAGCGCGCGCCGCGGCTGGAACCCGACGCGCCCGAGCGGCGCGTCGCCGACCTCGGCGGAGTGGACCAGCTCGTCGTCGTAGAGCACGCGCAGGGTCGCTCCGTCGCGCCGGACCACGAAGACGAAGCGATCGCCTTCCGGCGTGCGTCCGTTCGAGCCGGGCAGCACGAGCTCCTTCGTCTCGCCGGGGTGCCAGTCGGGGCCGCGCACGAAGAGCGGGCTGCCGTCCCGTCGCGCCGCGAAGCAGAAGACGTTGTCGCCGAGCTCGAACAGCGCGCCGGACTCCTCGAGGTCCTCGAACACGAGCTCCGCGCGCATCACGAAGTCGCCGCGCCCGACGTGGCGCTTCGTCTTCACGCCGCGCCCGCCGCCCTGCGCCTGCATGCCGCCGCCGCGCCGCACCCAGGCGTCACCGGTGACCTCGACGAGGTCGGTGAAGCCGCCGCGGTCGAGCAAGCGGTGGAGTTCGGGAGGCGTGGTGGAGCCGACGGCGGGGGAGGCCGCCGGGATCGCGAGGAGGACCACGAGCGACGCGAACGCGAGGAGCGCGCGCCGAGGTCGTCCGCTGCCCGAGGAGTGAGGGGTCATGGGCGTGCGGGGCCGGGAGTCGAGGACGAGGGGGGACCGTGGAAAATACGGTGCCGGGCTCGTTTTTTCACCGCGCAGCGCCGCTGCCGCCCGCGGGGCGAAGCCCCGCGGGCGGCAGCGGCGC
>JAUHYB010000412.1 GCA_030426745.1 bacterium | reverse complement strand
AAGCGCCTCCGGCGCTTCCCACCCGTCGGTCGTTATTCCGGAGGAAGGTGCCTGGCACCGTATTCCTGTCGAGGCGCCCCGTCGCCGCCGGACGCCCAGCGCACCAGCCGGTGCGCCAGCTGTCGCGCGTCCTCGCGAGACAGCGCGCCGCGCTCCACGTCGCCCTCGGCGTCGTTCAGCACGCGCGCCAGCAGGTCGTCGAACGCCAGCGGCTCGCCCGCGGCCAGCCGCTCGCGCGACTCCAGGTCCTCGCGCAGCTCGTCGATGATGCGGCGCTGCAGGCCCTTCACGGCCTTGTCCTCGAGCGCCGCGAGCAGCGCGTCGCCGTCCCAACCGACGCGCTCCGCCACCGCGAGCACCTCGTCGAACTTGCTGCTCTTCGCCGCGCCGCACCCGCGCAGCGTCTCCGCGTCGAGCCGCGGCACGCGGCCCACGCGCCACAGCGTCAACACACGGTCGGCGACGCGGACGTAAGCGGCGAAGCGCTCGCGCTCGGCCGCGTCCCACGGCGGTTGCGACGTCTGGTCCAGGAACGCCTTCACCGCGCCGACGTGCGTGCGGTGTTCGCGCAGCACGCGGTAGGCCGCGCGCGGGCGGTCCCAGTAGAGCTGCAGGAGGTGCAACGCGCTCGCGCTCTCGAAGCCGTCCACCGGCGGCATCCCGCCCAGCGCCTCCGCGTAGCGCGCGCCGTCGTCGTCCGCCGGCGCGGGCACCTCGGGCAACGCGGCGATCTCCAGCGAGCTGCCCGCCACGCGACGCAGCGACGCCAAGCGGTCGCCCAGGTCGTGCACGACGACTTGCGCGCCGGCCTCGCCGAGCGCCTCGCGCCACTCGACCTCCTCGCGCGGCTCGGCCGTCAGGTAGAACACCTGCCGCCCGTCCGCGACCATGCGACCCAGGCTGCGCGCGACCTCGCGGAAGCGCTCGGGGTCCGACGTCAGCAGCGCCTCGTCCAGGAAGATCGGGTAGTGGTCGTCGCCCTCGATCGACTCGGCGTAGGCCAGGCGCAGCGCGATCAGGAGCTGCGTGCGCGTGCCCGACGACAGCTGGTCCGGCGACAGGCGCCGGCGCGTGCCCGTCTCGACGACGGCGAGGTCGTCGTCCTCGAAGTGCTCCAGCTCGTAGCGGTTGCGCGTGAAGTCGGCGAAGTGCGCGTCGGCGCGCGACAGCACCTGCGGGCGGCCTTCCTGGCGGTGGCGCTGCCGCACCTCCAGCAACAGCTCGTCCATCGCGACGCCGTCCAGCACGGACTCGCGCGTCTCCTCCACGCGCTCCTGCGCGTCGCGCAGCTCGACCTCGCGCTGCGCCAGCTGCGTGTTCTCGCGCTCCTGGCGGACGGCGGCCTCGATCGCGGCGATCTCCGCCGTGAGCTCGCGCACGCGGTCGTCGGCGGCGCGGCCCGCGTCGAGCCGCGCGCGCAGCGCCTCCTCGTCGAGCTGCAGCAGGTCGTCGCGCTCGGACCAGTGCTTGCGCGCCCGGAGCGCGGCGCGCTCCAGGTCGGCCAGCCGGTCGCGGCGCTCGCGGTGTTCGGCGAAGCGCGGCGCCAGGCTCAGCGCCCGCTCCACGTCGCCCTCGTCCAACCCGCGCGCCTTCAGGAACGCCTCGCGTTGCGCGGCGGAGCGGGCCGCGCGCGCACCCGCGCCGCGCGAGCGCTCTTGCGCGTGCTCGAACGCCTGGCGCCGCTCGGGCTCCTGCGCGGCGCGCGCGGCGAAGTCCCGCCAGCGCGCGAGCGCCCCGTCCACGTCCTCGGCGGCGCCCACGCCGACCGTGACCAGGAGTTCCTGCAGCCGCTCGACGTCCTCGGCGAGCGACGACTCGAGCGCGGCGACCTGCGCGCGCAACGCCCGGCGCCGCGCGTCGCCCTCGAGCCGCGCCAGGAGGAAGCGCAGGTCCAGCTCGCTCGCGCCGTCGGCGCCGAGGCGCGCGCGCAGGGCCGCCTCCTCCTCCGCCAGCGCGCGGTCCTCGCGGACGGCGTCGCCGTGCTGCAGCTCGAGCCCCTTCGACCACTCGCGCAGGTGCGCCGCGAAGTCGCGCTCGGCGCGCGCCTCCAGCAGGTCCTCGAGCGCGCGCCGCACGCCGGGACCGTCCCACGACGGCGGAGCGTCCGCGCCGCTCTCGTCGTACCGTCGGCGCGCCGCGGCGCGCTCGGGGCCCTCCGTCGCCCGCGCGCCGCGCGCCGCGAGCGCCACGCCGACCACCAGGATCAACGGGCCGAGGTACGCCCACGCGGGCACCGGCGTCGCGAACACCGAGACGCCGATCATGATCGCGAGCAGCGCCGCGGCCAGCGCGGCGGCGCCGACCAGGCCCTTCGCGGTCGCGGCCGACGTCGCGCCGGACGTGCACCACTCGATCAAGGCCAGCACCGCGCGCCACGGGTCGCGACCTTCCGGCTCGGGCGGCGCGTCCGCGACCTCCAGCGCCTTCTCGATCGCGGCCAACCGCGCGCGCGCCTCGCGCCGGCGGTCCAGCAGGCCGCGCGCGGCGTCGACCGCGTCGCGCGTCCAGTCGTCGTCGCCGACGTCCACGCCCTCGAGCTGCGCGTCCAGGCCGGCGAGGTCCGTGCAAAGCGGCGGCAGCACTTCCTCTCGCACGCGCGCGATCCGCGACGCGCGGGCGTCGCCCTCGCGCAACCACGCGCCGTCCGCGCCGCCGCTCGGCAGCGACAGCGCCAGCAGCCGCTTCTCGGCCGCCGCGACCTCCTCGCGCAGGCGCGCGACCTCCGCGGCATCCTCGGCGCGCGCGCGCTCGAAGTCGGCCAGGCGCTCGAAGTCGTCCTGCGACTCGAAGCGCGCCAGCAGCGGCTCGTCCGCCTCGGCCGCCTCGCGCAGCGCGGTGAGCTCGGCCTCGTTCTCCGCCGCCTCGAGGAGCGCCTCGAGCGCGCCGCGGTCGCGCGACGCGGCCTGCAACTCGTCGAGCTCCGCCTGCAGCGGGCCCAGGCGCTTCTCGCGCTGCAGGATCTCGCGCGCCGTCGCCTCGAGGCGCTCGACCTGCTTGCGCGCTTCCAGCCACTCGCCACGCACGGCGCGCACCTGGTGGCTGTTCGCGCGGCGCTTGCGATCCTGCACCGCGACCGCGTCCAGGTCGTAGTGGCCGCTCATCTCCAGCCGCAGCTCGCGCGCGATCGCGCGCTCGGTGCCGCCCTGGCGCAGGAGGTCCTCGAGCGCCAGGTGGAAGCAACCGCGGAAGCGCGCGTCGGGGCGGCGCGGTTCCTGGCC
>JAUHYB010000042.1 GCA_030426745.1 bacterium | reverse complement strand
GCGCACTGCGGCCAGAGGGCCGCAGTGCGCCCACTGCGGTGAAAAAACGAGCCCGGCTCGGTACTTTCCCGCGCGGTCGGTGATCGCTGAAGCAGGGATCCCGCGAAGGCCGAGATCCCCCGCGGTCCGCGCCCCCCGCCGTCAGGCCGGGCCGATCTCCGGCGGCAGCTCGAGCTCGTAGCCGTCGACGAAGGCCGCGTCGAAGTCGAACTCCTCGCCGAAGTCCTCCAGCGAGTCCTCGTCCTGACGGCGCAGCATCTGCTTGTCGACGAGCAGGAACACGATGCGGCCCCAGTCGAGCGCCTCGCGGATCCCCCACGAGCGCCAGACCTGCGCGGCCAGCGGACCGAACTCGCGGCGCGCGCGGGCCTTCAGCCCGCCCAGCAGCTCCTGCCCGGACACGTGGCGCGCGACGCCCTCCTCGCTGTCGCGGCCGAGGTCCTGCACGACGGCCTCCAGCGCCTCGAACAGGAAGCGGTACGCCTCGGGGGAGTAGCGCCCGTCCTCGAGCGCCAGCTTGTGCAGGGACTGGCTCATCGTCTCCGTCCGGCCGGTTCGCGCGCGGGGCGCGGCGCGAGCCGGCCCAGCGCGAGGAACGCGCGGTCGAGGATCCCGTCGGGGTTCATCGACCGCTCGACATCTTGCCGCGCCTCCAGCAGCGCGTCCACCGCGTCGCGCGCGGCCCGCTCCCCCGCGACGTCCGCGGGCACGGCCGTCGCCTCGACGCCGAACGCCAGCTCCTCGACCGGAACGCCGACGCACACGCGCGCGCGGTCGGTCGCGACAGCGCGCGCCAGGTCGACCGCGACCTGCGCGCGGTGGCGCGCCTTCTGGCTGTCCGTCGCGCCGCGGAACGCGCCCTTCACCTCGGCGGCGGCGCGCGCGGCGGCCAGCGGCGCCTCGCGCCCGGTCAGCGCGCCGACCACGCGCTCGACCAGCTCCTCCGCGCCGAGCCGCTCCAGCTCCAGCGCCGCGCCGGGCGCCCCGCCGCTCCAGCGCGCGAGGCGCTCCGCGCGCTCTCCCGTCACGCCGTGCTCCGCGATCACCCGCGCGCAGCTCTCCGCGTCGATGCCGCCGAAGCGCACGCGCACGCAGCGCGAACGGATCGTCTCCAGCAGGCGGTCGACGTGGCCGCTGACGAGCACCAGCAGCGTCCGCTCGCCGGGCTCCTCGAGGTTCTTCAACAGCGCGTTCTGCGCGTCCGTCGTCATGCGCTCGGCGTCGCGGATCAGCACCAGCTTCCAGCGCGACTCGGCCGCCTTCAGCGACAGGAAGGTGTCGACGTTGTCCTCGACGTCGCCGTTCATCTCCTTCTTGGACGCGTCGTCGGTGCGCAGCGTCATGTAGCAGATCTTGATCGCCGTGCGGTCCAGCGCCGCGACGTCCACGACGTGCAGGTCGGCGTAGTTCGCGCCGGCCGTGCGCTTGCACGGACCGCACGCGCCGCACGGCTCGCCGGGCCCCTCGTCGCAGACCAGCCCGCGCGCGAAGCGCTCCGCCGCCAGGAACTTGCCGACGCCGTCCGGTCCGTCGAACAGCAGCGCGTGCGGCAGGCGTCCGCGCTGCGCGGCGCGCCACAACCCCGCCAGCACCTCGCCGTGCCCCAGCGGCACCTCCGTGCGCAACGCGTGGCGCCGCCCGGGGCGCGACTCGGCCGCCGCCCGCTCGACGGGCGCGCGCTTCGCCGCGGGTCGCTTCCCGCTCGCCCGTCCTTCAGACGCCAAGGCGCTCGACCTCCTTCCACACGTCCGCGCCGACCGCGTCCACGTCGCGCGCGCCGTCGATCAGCACGGCCTCGTGGTAGCGCTCGGCGAACGCGCGGTAGCCCTCGGCCACGCGCTGCTGATAGACGAGCCCCTTGTCCTCGATGCGGTCGGTCGGATCGCCGCGTCGGCGCGCGGCGCTCTCGACGGGCACGTCGAGCACGCACACCAGCTCCGGCCGCGGGTGCCCGGCCCAGCCCTCGAGCAGCGCCATCACCGTGTCCGGCTCCAGGTCCCCCGCCCAGCCCTGGTAGGCGAAGGTCGACGGGTGGAAGCGCTCGCAGACGACCCACGCGCCGCGCTCCAGCGCCGGCGCGACGAGCTCGTCCAGCATCTGCCGGCGCGACGCCGCGAAGAGCAGCGTCTCCACCGCCGCGCCCGGCGCGTGGTCGCGCGACAGGAGCAGCGCGCGCAGCGCCTCGCCCAGCGCCGTCCCGCCCGGCTCGCGCAGGTGCAGCACGTCCGCGACCCCGCTCGCGCGCAGCCGCGACGCCAGGCGCTCGGCCTGCGTCGTCTTCCCGCAGCCGTCGACGCCGTCCAGGACGACGAAGCGACCGCGCCCGGTGGAGCCCGCGTTCATCGCGGCATCCTAGCGACCGCGGGGCCCCGCGCGAGCGGCGAAGCGCGCCGCGGTCCGGTCGCCCGGTCCCTCGGCGCTCCTCGGGCGACGACGCGGCAGGGCGTCCCGGAGCGCGCTCGCGGCTCGCGGGGTCCCCGCGCCGCAGCCCCCGCCGGCGCGTCTCGGTCTCAACGCTCCATGCGCGCCAGCACCTCGAGCGCCTCGGCGTTCTCGGCGTCGGCGGCGAGCGCGGTCTCGGCGGTCGAGCGCGCTTCGTCCAGGCGGCCCAGCTCGTACAGCGCGCGCGCGCGGCCGGCGAGCAGTCCGGCGCGTTCGGCCCCGGCCAGCGGCGGCGGGCCGTCGCGGTCCAGCTCGCGCGGCACGGCGAGCGCAACGCCGTACTCGCGCAGCGCGCCCTCCCAGTCGCCCAGCTCCTCCAGCGTCGCCGCCCACTCGCGGTGCAGCCGGCGCGAGAAGGGGTCGACCTCGTTCGCCTCGTGGAAGAGGCGCGCCGCCTGCTCGAAGCGCCCGTGCTGCACGTGCCAGTCGGCGACGCGCAGGCGCTCGGGGAAGGACGCCGGGTCGCAGGCCAGGTAGCGCTCGGTCGCGCGCATCGCGTCGTCGACGCGGTCCTGGCGCGTGTACAGCGACGCGAGCCGCATCTCCGCGGCGAAGTTCGCGTCCTCGAAGCCGGGGAAGGCGTCCTCGGCCGCCAGGTACTCGAGCTCGGCGTCCTCCAGCTCCCCCGCCGCTTCGAGCAGCCCGCCGCGCGCGATGCGCGCCAGGAAGTCCTCGCCGCCCGCCGCGAA
This sequence comes from bacterium, assembly GCA_030426745.1. Taxonomy (GTDB): domain Bacteria; phylum Planctomycetota; class UBA1135; order UBA1135; genus JACKHV01. The sequence continues at coordinate 14,011 of JAUHYB010000042.1, read as the reverse complement.
GGCCTCGTCGTAGAGGTCGGCGGCGCGCGCCTCGTCGCGGTCCGACAGCGCCAGCTCCGCCTCCAGGAACAGGCCGCGCGCGGGGCGGGCGCCGCCCTCGCGCGAGCGCCGCAGCGCTTCCTCCGCGTCCGCGCGCCGCCCGTTCTGCCACGCGCCCCACGCCAGGTCGGTCCACAGGTCGCGCCAGCTCGCGACGCCCGCCTCGTCGTCCGGCATCGCGCGCGGCAGCGCCAGGCGCTTGGCCGCCAGCGTGCGCGGGTGCCAGCGCGGCTCGATCTCCAGCTCGCCGGTCATGCGCTCGACCTCGCGCATCACGAGCACGTCGATCTCCTCCGGCGTCAGCCCGTACACCGAGTCCATCGCGGCGTCCAGGTCGTCGCCGCGGTCGAAGGCCTCCAGCAGGCGGATCATCGGCTCGAAGCCGTACTCGCGGATCAGCACCTCGCAGACGATCCCGCCCTGGTAGTAGCCGAACAGGATGCGCGGGCCGCGGAAGGCCGCGTTCAGCTCGCGCACCGGGATGATCATCCCGTTCGCGTGGGAGTCGACCAGCTCGCGCCGCATGTTGCGCTGCCACGCGGGGTTCTTGCGCGCTTCCTCCCAGGTCGCCAGGCCCTCGGTGATCCAGCGCGGGCAGCGGTTGTGCGACAGCCCCAGGTGGATGACGTGCGTGAACTCGTGGTAGCTCGTGCGCGCCCACGAGAAGTTGCCGCGCATCTCGGACAGCGGAGACAGCGCGGTCACCACCGGGCCGAAGCACACGCCGAGCGCCGGAAAGCCCTCGAAGCCCGTCGAGCGCGCGGAGAAGTTGCGGTGCTCGCGGAACACCTCGATGCGCACGGCGCCGGGCGTGAAGCCGTAGCGCGCGGCCAGCTCCTCGCGCGCGCCCTTGTAGAACGGCAGCAGGTAGGTCTCGAGCACCTCGGCCGCGTCGGGGCGCCACGCGAACGACAGCTCGCCGTGGTCCGCGACCTCCAGCTCGTCGGCGACGATCTCCAGCGCCAGCTGCGTGTTCTCGCGCCACGCGTCGCGGCGCAGGCCGCCGGCCCGCTTGGCCTCGCGGAAGGCCTCCAGCGCCGCCTCCTCGTCGCCCGTGTTCGCCAGCGCGCGCGCGAGTTGCGTCCACGCGCGGTAGTCGTCCGCGTCCACCTCGACGGCCTCGCGCAGGTACGGCAGGCCCTCGCCGAAGCGGTACAGCTCGACCAGGTGGCGGCCGACCTCGCGCGCGGGTCGCGAGTCGCCGGGGTCGACTTCCGCGAGTTCGTCCAGGATCGCGCGCGCCGCGTCGGCGTCGCGCTCGACCGCGGCCAGCGCCGCGCGCAGCGCGCGCACGTCGCGGCGCCGCGGCGCGAGCTGCTCCAGCCGCGCCAGCCCCGCGCGCGCCTCGCGCAGCTGACCGTCCTGCAGGTTCGACGTCGTCGCGACGATCCACGCGGGCACCGAGTCGGGTCGGAACGAGAAGGCCTCGGCCAGGAACTCGCCGGGCGAGCGGCTGTCGCGCCGCCAGTTGGTGCGGTGCAGCTCGTACATCCCGAGCAGCGCCGGCTCGCAGCGCTCGTCGATCGACAGCGCGCGCTTGTACTCGCCGCTCGCGGAGTAGCCCTGCGCCTCCTCGATCTCGCGGTGCGCCTCGTAGTAGAGGTCGCCCACCGCGACGTGCAACAGCGGCTCGGGGCCGTCCGCCTTCTTGGCGATCTCCATCGCGCGGGCCAGCGAGTCGAAGCTGCGCTCGAGCCGGTCGGCGGCGCGCTCGCAGTGCGCGCGCGCGAGCAGGCCGTCCCAGCCCTGGTCGAGCGGCGTCTCGAGGCCGCGCGCGAGCACCTCGCCCGCCTCCTCGCGCCGGCCGAGCTCGACCAGCACGCGGTAGCGCAGCCACGCGTCGCGCGCGTCGGTGCCGATCGAGAAGACGCCCGCGTGGTCGTCCAGGAACGCCAGCGCCGCCGCGGCCTCGCCCAGCTCCAGCTCGACCTCCGCGGCGACCCGCGCCGCCAGCGCGATCACCCGCGCGTCCAGCCGCTGCTCCACCGCGTCCTCCACCGCCCGCGCGGCGTCGCGGCGGGCGCGGTCGTAGTCGGACTCGTCGAAGGCCAGGCGGGCGCGCAGCGCGCGGCTCTCCGCGTCCGCCGGTTCGTCCTCCAGGTGCTGCGACAGGATGCGCCGCGCGGTGCTCCACGCGCCGCGACGCCGCAGGCGGTCGGCCTCCGCGCGCTCGGCCGCCAGCAGCGCCTCCAGCTCCTCGTCCAGGTCCTCCTGCGCGGCCGTGACCGCGGTCGAAGGCGTCGCGGGAGCGGCCGCGGCCGACGGGGCGAGCGCCGACAGCGCGACGATCGGCGCGACGGCGAGCGGCAGTACGGCGAGCAGGTCGCGGGCGGAGCGCGACGGGAGGCGAGGCGTCAACATGGAGCGGATCGGGGGGGCGTCGGACGGAAGGAATGGGATCGCGGCGCGCTCCGTTGTATTCCTGATCCTGGTCCTTTCCCAGGGTCCTCGCGAAGGTCGCGGGAAGGGCTTGGACTCGCCGTCGACGATTTCGTACGACCGAGACCATGTACGAACGTCGGCAGAACCGCGCCCCGCGCGGCGGTCGCGTGCGCGGGCAGGTCCGCGCCGCGGCGCTCCTCCTCCTCGCCATCGCCTCCTGCGCCACGCCGGCGGCCGACCCGTCCGCGGCGGACCACGGCAGGCAGGCCGGCCCCGCGAGCGCGCCCTACTGGGCGAACGAGCCGCTCTCCTGGGCGAAGCTGTCGGAGGTCGAGGACTGGATCCACTCCCGCGCGGCGAAGTCCGACCCCTACTGGCGCATCGAGGGCGAGCTGACCCTGGCCGAGGGCCGCCTGACCCTGGCGCGCCGCGACGCCGCCGGCGGCACCGACGCCCGCAACATCGACGCCCGGGCGATCGAGCAGCGCCGCGGCGCCGCCCGGGCCGGCTTCCAGCGCGTCCTGGACGACGGCGCCGCGAACCCCGAGCAACGCCTGCGCGCGCGCCGCGGCCTGGACGCCGCGGGCGGTCCGCTGCCGCAGCCGACCTCCTTCGCCGGCGTCGTGCCGCGCAGTGAGTGGGGCGCGATGGCGCCCGTCACCGCGCGCCTGAACCCCGTCGGCGGCCCCTACCGGCGGATCACCATCCACCACTCCGCCGAGATCCCCGGCATCACGCTGAACGGCGCCTACGGCAACTCCGTCGAGGCCCTGCGCAAGATCCAGCGGCACCACATCAAGAACCAGGGCTGGGGCGACGTCGGCTACCACTACCTGATCGATTCCTCGGGCCGCGTGTTCGAGGGCCGCAGCGACCGCTACCAGGGCGCGCACGCCGGCGGCGACATGAACGTGCAGAACCTCGGCATCTGCCTGCTCGGGGACTACAGCGGACACGGCCCCAGCGCCGAGTCGCTCGCCGCGCTCGAGCACCTGATCGAGGAGTACCGCATCCGCGACTCGATCCCCCGCTCGCAGGTCCTGACGCACAGCGACATGAAGAACACCGAGTGCCCCGGCCGCCACGTCACGGCCTGGGTGCGGCGCTACAGCGGCGGCGCGTCGCTCACGGCCTCGGGCACCCCGCTGATCGGGAACGGTCGGGCGACGACGCGCAGCGCCTCGGCGGCGCCGCGCTCGACGCCGACCGCGCGACCGTCCGGCAGCGTGCGCTGAGGCGCACCGGCGCCCGAGGGGATCCGCGCGCGGACCCTGGCGGCGGTTTCAGCGCGCGGTGTCCGCGAGGCGCCGCAGCTCGGACTCCGTCATCTCGGCGACCAGGTCCTCGAAGCGCACCTCCGGCGTCCAGCCGAGCTCCTCGCGCGCCCGCGTCGGGTCGCCGACCAGCTGGTCGACCTCGGCGGGCCGCAGGAAGCGCGGGTCCACCACCACGTGGTCCTCGAAGTCGAGCCCGAGGCTGCCGAAGGCCGCCCGGCAGAAGTCGCGGACGGAGTGCGTCTCGCCCGTCGCGATGACGTAGTCGCGCGGCTCGTCGCGCTGCAGCATCAGCCACATCGCGCGCACGAAGTCGGCGGCGTGGCCCCAGTCGCGGCGCGCGTCGAGGTTGCCCAGCGCCAGCTCCTGCTGCAGGCCCAGCTTGATGCGCGCCGCGCCGCGCGCGATCTTCATCGTCACGAACTCTGCGCCGCGGCGCGGGGACTCGTGGTTGAACAGGATGCCGGAGCACGCGAAGACGCCGTGCGCCTCGCGGTAGTTCACCGTCGCCCAGTGCGCGAAGACCTTCGCCACGCCGTACGGACTGCGCGGGTGGAAGGGCGTCGTCTCGCGCTGCGGCGTCTCGCGCACCTTGCCGAACATCTCGGACGTCGACGCCTGGTAGAAGCGCGCCTCGGGCGCGACCTGGCGCAGCGCCTCCAGCATGCGCGTCACGCCGACGGCGGTGACCTCGGCGGTCAGCACCGGCTCCTCGAAGCTGGTCGGCACGAAGGACTGCGCGGCCAGGTTGTAGACCTCGTCCGGCTGCGACTCGGCCAGCGCGCGCACCAGGCTCGACTGGTCGTGCAGGTCGCCGCGCACGAGTTGCACGCGGCCCTCCAGGTGCTCGATGCGGTCCAGGCGCGGGCTGGACGAGCGGCGCACGAGGCCGGCGACCTGGTACCCGCGCTCCAGCAGGAACTCCGCCAGGTACGAGCCGTCCTGGCCGGTGATGCCGGTGATCAGCGCGCGGCGTTCTCGAGGGGCGTTCGTCATCGTCGGAGGGACGACACGCGGCGGCGCGCCTTCCCGCTGGGCCGCGCCGAATCCGCGCGGCGCGGGCTCACACGATCATCCACAGCGCGACGCCCAGCGCCAGCGCGATGCGGTACCAGCCGAACAGCGCCAGGCCGTGGCGCTGCAGCCAGGCGACCATCCAGCGCACGCTGACGACCGCCGCGAGCCAGGCGGAGACGAAGCCGACGGCGAGCGACAGCGGGCCGTAGTGCTCCAGCATCACCGCGCCGTCCTTCAGGCCCGCGTAGCAGGTCGCCGCGCCGAGCGTGACGACCCCCAGCAGGAACGAGAACTCGACGGCCGCCGAAAGCCGCAGGCCGACGAGCAGGCCGCCGACGATGGTCATCAGGCTGCGCGAGGTGCCGGGCCACATCGCGACGCACTGCAACAGGCCGATCAGGAGCGCGAGACGCGGCGTGAGCGCGTCCAGGTCCCGACCCTCGGGGCGCTCGGCGACCGCGTCGGCCTTGCGACCGCCGCGCACCAGCAGGATCGCCAGGCCGCCGACGAACCACGCGAACACGATCGGCCACAGCCCGAACAGGTGCTCCTCGATCGTGTCGTTGAACACCAGGCCGAGGACCGCGGCCGGCACGAAGCCCGCGACGATGCACGTCAACAGCCGTCGACCGGCCTCGTCGCGCCCGAGCACTCCGCGCCACATCGACGCGACGCGCGCGCGGTACAACCCCAGGACGGCGACGATCGCGCCGCCCTGGATGCAGATCGCGTAGGCGTTCGCCGCGTCGTTCTCGGCGATGCCGAGCACGCGCTGCGTCAGGATCAGGTGCCCGGTCGAGCTGACCGGCAAGTACTCGGTCAGGCCCTCCACCAGTCCGAGGAGCAGGGCCTGCCACCAGCTCACGCGCGCCCCCTACGAGATCGCGGCGACGGCGTCGTGCACCGGCGTGTACTCCATGCCGAACGCCTCGGCCACGGGAGCGCACGTCAGCTTGCCGGCGATCGTGTTCGCCGCGGTCGCCAGCGGCGCGGACTCGCGCACGGCGCGCGCGGGCCCCATCTTCGCCAGCTGCAAGGTGTACGGCAGCGTCGCGTTCGTCAGCGCGAAGGTGCTCGTGCGCGGCACGGCGCCCGGCATGTTCGCGACGCAGTAGTGCACGATGCCGTCGACGACGAAGGTCGGCTCGGCGTGCGTGGTCGGCTTGCAGGTCTCGACGCAGCCGCCCTGGTCGACCGCGACGTCGACGATCACGGCGCCCGGCTTCATCAGCGACAGGTCCTGGCGCGTGACCAGCTTCGGCGCCGCGGCGCCGGGGATCAGCACCGCGCCGACGACGAGGTCGGCGTGTACCAGCTGCTCGCGCACGGCCATCGGCGTCGAGAAGACGGTGCGGCAGTTCTTCGGCATGACCTCGTCCAGGTAGCGCAGGCGGTCGAGGTTCACGTCCATGATCGTGACGTTCGCGCCCAGGCCGCAGGCCATGCGCGCGGCTTGCGTCCCGACGACGCCGCCGCCCAGCACGAGCACGTTCGCGGGCGCCACGCCGGGCACGCCGCCCAGCAGCGTGCCGACGCCGCCCTGGTGCTTCTCCAGGCACTTCGCGCCCGCCTGAATCGACATGCGCCCGGCGACCTCCGACATCGGGGTCAGGAGCGGCAGGCTGCGGCCCACCTCGAGCGTCTCGTACGCGAAGCAGTGCGCGCCCGACTTCACCATCGCCTCGGTCAGCTTGCGGTCCGCCGCCAGGTGGAAGTAGGTGAACAGCGTCTGGCCCTTGCGGATCAGCGACCACTCGTCGGGCAGCGGCTCCTTCACCTTCAGCACCATGTCGCACTCGCCGAAGACGCTCGCGGCGTCCGGCGCGATGCGGCCGCCGGCGTCCTTGTAGTCGTCGTCCGACAGCGAGCTGCCCTCGCCGGCGGTGGACTGCACGACGACCTCGTGGCCGGCGTGGACGAGCCGGTCGCACCCCGCGGGGGTGAGGGCGACGCGGTTCTCGTGGACCTTGATCTCGCGGACGACTCCGATCTTCATCGGGGGTGCTCCCGGTGTGCTTCTGTGGGGACGAGGGGGTGCGCGTTCCGCGGCGCGGCCGCCGGACGCGGGGACCGACGACGCGCGGCCGCCGGCTGGGGAAGAGGGCGCGGAATGATAGCGTCCGCGACCCGCGCGCGACCCCGCGGCGTGCCGCAACCCGCGGGGAGCGTGCCGACCGCCGCCCGGCACGCCCCGACGATTTCCCGCGAGGCCCCCGCCAGGCCCTTGCACCCGCCCGGTCGATCGCTACACTGCGCGGCCCTCACGGGCGATTAGCTCAGTTGGCTAGAGCGCGTCGTTGACATCGACGAGGTCACTGGTTCGAGTCCAGTATCGCCCACCAGCCTCCCCCGAGGGGCACCGCGCCGCCCCCGACGGCGCCCTGACGAACCCGCTCCCCGGCGGGTTTCTTCGTGCCGTCGCCCGGACGCCGCCCGCACGCTGCCCGGTCGCCACCGCTCCGCCGCCCGCCGGTCCGGCGCGCCGCGCCCCCCGTCGAGGACGCGGCGCGCCCTCTCTCGGCCGGAACGCTCACATCCTCCCGCGCGAGGGCGTATAGGGGGTCTGCCCGACGGGCGCGCTGCCGCCCCGACCCCCGACCGGAGGACTCCCGTGCTGCACCTGCTCCTGGCCCTGACCCCCCTCGTCCCCGCCGCCTCGCCCGCCCCCGCCGTCCAGGACGGCGCCGCCCAGCCCGCGCTCCGCAGCCAGGAGAGCGAGCTGGATCGCTTGCTGGAGGAGCTCTCGCCCGAGGAGCAGCTCGCGCGGCGCATGACGGACGAGGTGCTGGTCGTGCAGAAGGCCAGCCCGTCGGTCGTCTACATCGAGACGGACGGCGTGCGCGAGCGGCCGACCTTCTGGGGCATCCAGCAGCAGAAGGTGCAGGGCTCGGGCTCGGGCGTGGTGATCCGCGACGAGGGCTTCATCGTCACGAACTTCCACGTCGTGCGCGACGCGCAGTCGATCGCGGTCTCCTTCCAGGAGGACGTCGATCCGCGTCAGTACCGCGCGGACCTCGTGTCCTTCGTCGCCGAGGAGGACCTGGCGCTGCTGAAGATCCGCGGCGAGGAGGGCCAGCGCTTCCCCACCGTGCCGTTGGGCACCTCCGCCGACCTGATGATCGGCGAGCGCGTCGTCGCGATCGGCAACCCCTACGGCCACACGCACACGGTCAGCGTCGGCATCATCTCGGGCCTGCACCGCGACGTGAACGTCGGGGACGGCGCGAACGGCACGCTGCACTTCGACGACCTGATCCAGACGGACGCGTCGATCAACCAGGGCAACTCGGGCGGGCCGCTCTTGAACATCAACGGCGAGCTGATCGGGATCAACTCGGCGGTGAACGTGCGCGCGGAGAACATCGGCTTCTCGATCCCCGTCGACCGCGTGCGCCAGGTGCTCGAGGACGAGCTCCTCGGCGAGCACATGAACCGCGCGTGGCTCGGCTTCCAGGTCAGCGAGGACGACGACCTGGTGGTGACGACGATCACGGCGGGCGGGCCGGCGGAGCTGGTCGGCCTGGAGGTCGGGGACCGCATCGTCGCGCTGGACGACCACCGCACCGAGGGCCTGGAGCAGTACCGCTTCCAGCGCGTCAGCCTGCGCCCGGACGACCCGGTGCGCGTGCGCGTGCTGCGCGGCGGGCGCGAGCGCAACCTGACGATCCCGGCCTGGGACCGCGTGACCGGCCTCTTGTTCGAGCGCATGGGCCTGTCCGTCGAGGAGTTCCGCACGCGCTCCAGCCGCGGCACGGGGTACGCGCTGCAGGTCTCCGAGATCTTCCCCGGCGGCCCGGCCGAGTCGGTCGGGCTGCAGGCGGGGGACTGGCTGCTGGCCGTGCGCCCCGAGGGCGCGAACGGGCGGCGCGTGCCCACGCGGGTCGACCTCGCCGGCGTGATCAGCCGCCTGTCGCCGCAGACGCCCCTGGAGATCGAGGTGCAGCGCGAGCGCCAGACCTTCCGCGGGACGCTGATCCTCGACGGCGCGCACTGAGCGCGTGGGACCGGGGCCCGCGCGGTGACGCGGCCCCGACTCCATGGGCCCGACTCCACGGCCCCGACTCCAAGGGCCCGCCGAGCGCCCGCGGCGGCCTCCCCGGCCGCCCCTCTTTCGCCGAGGGGCCCTCCAGGGGGGCCGCCGCGCGTGCCGACAACCACGATCGGCCCCGGCCGGCGCGCTCCTTCACGCCCCGCTCCCGCGAAGCTGACGCCCCGCGGCGGTCCTGCGAGGCCCCCCGCGGGGCGAGCGTGTAGACTGCCGGCCCTCTCCCGCCGACCTCCCCCCCCATGCAGGCCCTGATCCGATTCAGCGAACGCTTCGGGACGATGCTCTCCCGCATCCTTCTGACCGTCCTCTACTTCTGCGTCCTCGGACCGTTCGCGGTGGTCTACCGCCTGGTCTGCGACCCCCTGCACCTGCGCCGCCGCCCCGACGGGAACTGGAGCGGCTGGGTGGCGGACAACGAGACCCTGCGCGCCGCGCGTCGCCAGGACTGATCCCCAGGAGCCCCACGTGATCGTCCTCGGACTCTCGTTCTACTACCACGACTCGTCGGCCGCCCTGGTGCGCGACGGGGAGCTCGTCGCCGCGGCCGAGGAGGAGCGCTTCAGCCGCCTGAAGCACGACTCCGGCTTCCCGAAGCTCGCGATCGACTTCGTCCTCGAGCAAGCCGGCGTCACGATCCACGACGTCGACCACGTCGTCTTCTACGAGAAGCCGTTCGTCAAGTTCGAGCGCATGTTGCTGTCGGCGATGGCGACCTTCCCGCGCTCGGCGGCGGTCTTCCGCGAGTCGATGCAGCGCTGGGTCACCGACAAGCTGTGGATCAAGTCGCACATGAAGCGCGAGCTCGACGTGCCGAGCTCCAAGCTCTTGTTCGCGGACCACCACATGTCGCACGCGGCGTCGAGCTTCTTCACCTCGCCGTTCGAGGAAGCCGCGATCCTGACCGTCGACGGCGCCGGCGAGTGGACGACGTCCACCATGAGCGTCGGGCGCGGCAACAAGATCGAGATCCTGAAGGAGCTGCGGTTCCCGCACTCGCTCGGGCTCCTCTACAGCGCGTTCACGGCCTACTGCGGCTTCGAGATCAACGAGGGCGAGTACAAGCTGATGGGGATGCATCCCTACGGCGAGCCCAGGTATGTCGACAAGATCTACGAGCTGCTGCACGTCGCCGAGGACGGCAGCCTGTGGCAGGACATGCGGTACTTCGCGTACCACTACTCGCGCGACCAGACGCTGGCGAAGGCGTTCGGCGAGCACTTCGGCAAGCCCGCGCGCGACCCGAAGGAAGGCGACAAGTCGCTCGACCCGTACTACTGCGACATGGCCGCCAGCATCCAGGTCGTGACCGAGGAGATCCTCCTCAAGATGATCACGCACCTGCACGAGGTCACGGGCATGAAGCGCCTGTGCCTCGCCGGCGGCGTCGCGCTGAACTCGGTCGCGAACTACAAGCTGCTGCGACGCGGGCCGTTCGAGGAGGTCTACATCCACCCGGCGCCCGGCGACGACGGCGGCTCGGTCGGCGCGGCCTACTGGGCCTACAACCACCTCCTGCGGCAACCGCGCGGCCCGGCGCTGGACCACGCGTACCTGGGTTCCAGTTACTCCGACGACGAGATCCGCGCGTTCCTCGAGTCGAACGACATCGAGTACCAGCACATCCCGGACGACGAGGAGTTCTTCGACTTCGTCGCGCAGTCGCTGGCCGACGGCAAGGTCGCCGGGTGGTTCCGCGGGCGCTTCGAGTGGGGCCCGCGCGCGCTGGGATCGCGCTCGATCATCGCCGACCCGCGCAAGTCGGAGATGAAGGAGCTGCTGAACGCGAAGATCAAGTTTCGCGAGGCCTTCCGCCCGTTCGCGCCCTCGGTCCTCGAGGAGCGCGCCGACGAGTTCTTCGAGTTCGCCGACGCGGAGAAGCACTACCCAGGCCGCTTCATGCTGTACGTCGCGCCGGTGCGCGAGGAGAAGCGCAGCGTGTTGCCCGCGATCACGCACGAGGACGGCTCGGGCCGCTTGCAGACGGTCTACAAGGAGACCAACCCCGGCTACCACCGCATGATCGAGCGCTTCGGCGAGATCACCGGCGTGCCCGTCGTCATGAACACGTCCTTCAACCTGAAGGGCGAGCCGATCGTCGAGCACCCCAGCCACGCGTTCAACACCTTCAGCTTGTCCGGCATGGACCTCCTGTTCCTCGAGAACTTCGTGGTCCGGGCCGACGCGAAGAAGCAGATCGCGGACACCAAGTTCGCGCTGCGCCACGAGGGCGACTCCGTGACCGAGATGGTCAGCTGACGAACAGACGATGCATCGCCTCAACGTACTGCTGTCCGTCCTGATCAGCGTCGCCCTCGCGCTCTTCGTGCTCGAGGTCGGCCTGCGCGTCGCGGGCTTCGGCTTCCCCGAGACGCTGAACGAGTTCGACGCCGAGCTCGGCTGGTCGAAGGTCCCCGGCAAGGTCGTCGAGAGCTCCAGCGGCGACGACACCGTCACGATCGAGATCAACGAGCTGGGCCTGCGCGACGACCCGATGTCCGCGCCCGGCAAGACCGAACCGAACGTCTTCCGGGTGCTGTTCCTGGGCGACTCGTTCACGCTGGGGTCGACGGTCGAGCGCAACGACCTGTTCGTCGACATCCTCGAGCACTGGTGGCACCTGGAGGAGCGCCGCGCGGACGCGATCAACGCGGGCACCGAGGGCTGGTCGACCGACCAGGAAGCGCGCTGGTTCGAGCTCCACGGCGCCGACTACGAGCCCGACCTCGTGGTCCTGCTGCCGTACGAGAACGACCTCTACTGGTGCGCCCACGAGAGCTACTTCGGCAAGGACAAGCCGCGCTACCGCGCCGACGGGACGCTGGAGCCCGCGACGCTGGAGGCCCCGCCCGAGCGCGGCGCGCTGGCGAAGAGCGCGATCCTGCGCTTCCTCGGCGGCCTGAAGGGCTCCGGCGCCGGCCCGCACCGCTTCACGCCCCCCGGCGGCTCGAAGCGCATCCTGGCCGAGTTCGCGGCGCTGATCCCCGAGCCCGGCGACCTGCTCGGCGCGGTGATGCCCGACGCCGAGGCGCGGGCGAAGGGGTCGCTGCTGGCGCTGCACCGCGCCGTCGACGAGGCGGGCGCCGAGCTCGTCGTCGTGCCGATCCCCTCGCAGTCGGCCGTCGACGAGGAGTTCGCCGCGCGCTTCGGCGAGACCGTCCTCGGCCTGCCGCGCGACGCCTGGGACCCGAACCGCCCGGTCGACCTCTACCTCGAGTTCGCGCGCGAGCTGGGCGTGGACGCCGTCGACGTGCGTGAACCACTGCGCGACGCCGTCGCCGCCGGCGAGCGCCTGTACCACCGCCGCGACTGGCACCTGAACCCCGCGGGCAACCGGGTGCTGGCGCAGGCGCTGCACGACGAGCTGGACCGCGTCGGCGCCGTGCCGGCGGAGCACCAGGCGCTGTCCGAGGTCGCCCTGCCGGCCCTGCCGCACGACCGCGGCCTGCCGACCTGGGTCTACGTCTGGCTGACGCTGTGGATCGCCCTGTCGGTCCTCTACGCCTTCCACTACCGCGACGAGCCCCTGTGGCGCGTCCCGCTGCAGGTCGGCGCGCTCCTGGCGATGATCTTCGCGATCGTCCTGGGCGGCGGCGCGCTCCTGGCCCTCCTGCCCCCGACCGTCGCGATGGCCGCGGGCTGGATCTTCGTCCTCGCCATCATCGGCTTCGTCGTCTACAAGCTCGGGCGCCGCGTCGGCACGATCACCGAGCTGCTGGGGGCGTTCACGCGCCGCGGGCACTGGTACCTCATGCCGCTGGTCGTCGTGCTGCTGACGATCGGATCGCTGCTGGTCGTCGCCGCGAGTTCCCCGCTCGTCGCGCCCTTCATCTATACTCTGTTCTAGTCATGGACATCGACCCCGAGAACGACCCTCGCGACGAGGAAGAAGGCGGCTTCTTCGCCGAGTACTGGATCTGGATCCTCGCGCCCCTCGTGCTGATCATGGGCGCGCTGATCTACATGGTGTTCTTCACCAGCGGCGAGGACTCGCCGTTCGTCTACAACATCATGTGAGCCGACCTCGGCCCGGAACGTGACGCGGCCGCCGGCGGGACTCCCCCGCCGGCGGCCGCGTCGCGTTCCACGGACCCGGGTCGCCTCAGGCGACGTCGGGCCAGACCTCGTCGGAGCCCTCCGCGCCGCCGCGCGCCTTCGGATCGGGGCCGAAGCGGTTCGCGCCCGGCGTGCCGTCCAGCAGCATCAGCACGAAGATCACGAGGCCGCCGATGTACGGCACGAAGCTGATCAGGAACCACCAGCCGGAGCGGTTCTGGTCGTGCAGGCGTCGCACGGTCACCGCCAGCTTCGGGATGAGCACCACCAGCGCGTAGAGCACCATCGGCGCGAAGCTCAGCATGAAGAGCGCGCCGGGGTCGCCGCCCTCGTCCATGGTGGTGAACATGATGATCATCGGCGGGATCATCAGCACCATCGTGACCACGAAGTCCACCAGGGTGAACATCCAGTACTCCATGCGGCGCGCGCGGCCGTTGAAGTCCGCGAACTGCTTCAGGACCTTCAGGTACCAGCTCATCGATCTCTCCTTCCGTCGGGTGGAGCCGACGGAACCTCGCGCCGGCGGGTCGCGATGCTAGCCGAGCCGAGGGGCCCGGTTCCACGCCCGAGCCCGGCTCATCGCAGGTCGCCCCACACCTCGTCCGGCTTCGAGGCAGCGGCGCGCCCCCGCGGATCGGGCCCGTAGCGGTTCGGCCCCACCGTCCCCGACAGGCACATCATCGCCGCGAGCAGCACGAGGCCCAGCAGGAACCCCAGGCCGATCGCGAGCACGGACGCCGTCCACCAGCCGGGCAGCTCCGAACCGGGCTCGTACGTGAGCCACAGGAGGACGCTCAGCAGCACGCCGAGCGCCTGCGGCCCGGCGACGAGCCACACCCACCACCCGGTGCGCCCGCTGTCGTGCAGCCGCCGCGTCGCCACGGCGAAGGCGATGGGCAGGGTCACGAGGTAGTACGCGTTCCAGAGGCTCCACGCGCCGGAGCCCGGCGTGCGGTCGAGGTCGACGTCCTGCGAGAAGAAGCCGCCGCGCCACAGGTCGACGCCCATCATCACGCACAGCAGCAGGAAGTGCAGCGCCGCGAAGGTCCAGAACTCCCGCCGGCGCGCCCGGCCGGAGAAGCGCAGCACCTGCCGGAGCGGTCCCAGGACCCGGCTCACGCGCGCCGCCCCGCGCTCGGTCGACCGACGACCATCACTCCGACAGGTCCACGCCGAAGCGCCGCAGCCACTCGTA
>JAUHYB010000411.1 GCA_030426745.1 bacterium | reverse complement strand
CGGCGGCCTGGGCGGCGACGCGTGGATCCAGGACTGCTGGATCCCGCGCTTCAAGGACACCGGCGAGCTGTCGCAGGACGTCGCGCGCTTCGCCAAGGAGTGCGACGGCAAGTCGAGCGTCGCCGAGCTCGCCGACCGCCTGGGTCAGCCGATCCGCCAGGTGCGCCTGACGATCCTGAACCAGCTGCAGGCCGGCACCATGCGCTTCAGCATGGCGCGAGAGATCCTCGTGCTGGCGCAGGCCGAGCTGTCGAAGGGCCACGTCTCGCGGGCGGCGACGCGCCTGTCCGCGTGGGTGCAGCTGTTCGAGGGCGGCCCGATCGGTCGCGGCGACGCGGAGCTGCTGCAGGCCGAGTGGAAGGCCGACCGCTTCTCGCCGCTGCTGAACAAGATGCCGACGCGCGAGGCGCGCATCCTGCTGCGCCGCCTGGACCACGCGCTGGACGACCCGAAGGCCGAGCTCAAGCACTGGCGCGAGTTCCACCGCCTGCACCGCCACGACCGCATCGCGCACCTGCACCGCGTCGCGTGCGAGTGCCGGTCGGAGGACGAAGAGGAGTGGACGCCGGTCCGCGAGCTGCTCGAGGTCGCGCGCGAGTTTCGCGAGAAGGACCAGCCGCAGCGCGCCGCCGCGATCCTGCGCCTCGCCGCCGCGCAACAACCGAACAGCACGCCGGCGCGGCTCGACGTGGGCATGGGCCTGCTCGCCGCCGGCATGGTCGACGAGGCCGCGCCGTGGATCCTCGACGTCGCCGAGGCGCTGGTCGAGGAGCGCGCCGCCGAGAAGGCGCTGACGCCGCTGCGCGCGCTGATCGACGCCGACCCGTCGAACCGCGACGCGCGCCGCCTGTGGTCGCGCGCGCGCTCGCTGACCGTCCGCCGCCAGCTGATCAAGAAGCACTCGCTGGTCGGCTTCGCCATCCTCGCCGCGCTGACGCTCGGCGCGTGGGTGCAGATCAGCAACGAGCGCAAGCAGGGCGACCGCCTGGCGGAGGTCGCGAACCTCCTGTCCACGCCGGCCGAGGCCCAGCTGATGCTGGACGAGTACTTCCACGACAGCGACTCGCCGCAGGTCGCGTCGCTGCGCGAGGCGATCCTCGACCGTCGCCGCGAGGGCGAGCTCGAGGTGCGCGCCGCGTGGTACGAGGGCTTCAAGGAAGCGCAGACCGAGTGCACGCTCGGCGACGCGCTCGTCGGCCTGGACCGCGCGCTCGCGCTGCCGCGCCCGCCGAACCTGACGACGATCAAGGAAGAGTGGCCGTTGCCCACGGACCTCTTCAACGGCCTGGCCGCGCGCCTCGAGGGCGACCTCGCGGGGCTCGGTGAGATGGAGCTCGACGACAGCGAGCAGATCACCGCCGAGGACGACCTGGCGCGCACGCTCGCGTCGCTGACGACCAAGCTGGAAGCCGGCGCCGCGGGCCGCGACACCGGCGACCTGCGCGAGCGCGTCGTCGAGATCGGCGAGACGCTGCGCACCCGCGACCAGGACCGCGCGACGGCGATCCGCGAGCGCGACGAGCTCGACCTGATCACGCGCCAGAACATGATGCTGGCGAGCGCGCGCACGCACCGCGCGGCGGGCTCGCTGGGCAAGGCGCTCGAGGTCTACGAGGACCTGCTCGACCTCGACGAGAACGGCAAGCTCACGCGCCTGCTCGAGGACGAGGTCGCCGAGCTCCGCGCGCACCACGGCGCGTCGCAACGCGCGCGCACGCTCGCGCTGGACGGACGTCACGACGAGGCGCGCGACCTGCTCGCCGACGAGTTCGACGACCCGAACGAGGTCGCGCTGCCCTGGGTGCTCGACAGCTTCCCGGCCGGCGCCGTGGCGCACATGCCGGACGGCGCGGTGCACCACACGCCCTTCCAGCTGGAGTCGCGCCCCGGCGAGCGCCTCGAGATCCGCCTCGAGTCGCCCGGTTGCGACCCGCACACCATCGTCGCCGAGGGCGCGAACGACCGCTTCGTGTGGATGTCGCGCCGCCCCGAGCGTCAGTGGCAGGGCGAGGGCCGCGTCGAGGCGCCGCCCGTCGCGTCCGGCCAGGACCAGATCGTCTGCGACCGCGCGGGCAACCTCGCGCGCCTGTCGTCGACCGCGACGCCGCTGTGGCAACGCAGCCTGTCGTCGCTCGGCGGCCTCGCGCGTCCGCCGGTGTTCCTGCCGGAGAAGCCCGGCCACCTGCTCGTCCTGACCGAGGACGGCGACGCGTGGCTGCTCGACGGCTCGACCGGCGACCTCGAGGGCCCGTGGCCGCTCGGCTCGTCGCCCGTCGAGGGTCCGACCGCGATCACCGAGGGCGTGGTCGCGCGCCTGCGCGACGGTCGCTCCCTCTTGTGGGAGCGCCGCGTGAAGCCGACGCCGATCGAGGAGACCGGCGCGCCGGGTCTCGCCGCCGCCCGCTACGGCAGCGAGGCCGGCCTGTCGGTGTTGCGCCGCGAGGGCGCCGCCTTCGCCGAGCACGAGTCGCCCTGGAGCGACTGGGTCGTGCGCGTCGAGGACGAGGTCTACCGCGTGCACAAGGTCGGCGATCGCGACGGCGGCTTCGCCGTGGCGCGCGACGGCGAGTGGAGCTACTTCGCCTGGGAAGCGCCGCACGCGCGCCTCAAGCAAGGTCGCCTGTGGATCAGCGACGGCGCCGGACTGCGCGCCTTCGCGCCCTGATCGATCGCGCCACGGCGGCCGCCGCCCGACGCGAGCGCGGAGCCCCGCGACCGGACGCCCGGTCGCGGGGCTCCGCGCATCGGGGGCGCCCGCGCGCGTGACCGGCGAGGGAGCCGTGGTTAGGGTGCGGCCATGTGCTCGCTCCCCGGTCCCGTTCGTTCCGTTCGCCCCGCTCGTCGCTCGCTCCGCGCCGCCATCGTCGCGGTCGCCCTCGCCGCGTCCTGCGCCTCCGCGGACCGCGCGCGCGTGCAGGACACCGCGCCCGCCACGCCCCCGCCCGCCGCGCGCGCGGCGCAGGCGACGCCCGCGCACGACGCGCCCGCCGGCTGGCGCGACGCGTCGCCGCTCGGCTTCGAGCGCATCGCGGCCGACGTCCCGGCCGGCGACGGACCGCACCGCTGGTCGGACGCGGCGCTGGACGAGTTCCGCGCCGCGCTCGACGCGATGGACTCCTCCAGCGTGCGCGCCGCCGTGCTCTGCGCGCGCAGCCGCGACCCGCGCGCGGCCGACCTGCTGCTCGCGCGGCTCGAGCAGCGCGTCCTCGGCCCCGCGCGCAAC
>JAUHYB010000041.1 GCA_030426745.1 bacterium | reverse complement strand
TCGCGTGCTCCTGCGTGGCGCCCAGCAGGTCGTACAGGAACGCGACGTCCAGCTTCAGCACCTCGACGAACTCGAGCAGGCCGCGGTTCGCGACGTTGAACTCGCCGTCGAAGTTGAACGCGCGCGGGTCGGAGTCCGAGCCGTATTCGGCGATCTTGCGGTAGTTCAGGTCGCCCGTCAGCTCGGTCGAGTCCTGGTTCTTCTCGTCCTTCGGCTGGAAGGTGCCGATGCCGACGCGGTCCTCCTCGCACAGGACCATGCGGCGCACGCGCACGTGTTCGACGACCTTCGACCAGTCACCCGCGTAGCGCTCCATGAGCAGCTGGTAGTAGTGGCGGCTGACCGGGTCGAGCTCACCGTCGATCGCCAGGCGGTACTCCTTGCGCAGGCCGCGGTTCAGCTTCTCCGCGACGGCGGCGCGCGACTCCTCGGGGACCAGCAGCAGCGGATCCTGGTTCATCGGCGACGGGACGACCTCGCCGTCGACCTCCCAGCGGAAGGTGTAGAGCGCGCCCTCGTCCGTCTTCGAGTACTCCTCGAGGCCCACCTTCAGCAGGCGCGCGATCGTCGACTTCGACGAACCGACGGGGCCGTGCAGCAGCACGACGCGCCGCTCGGGACCGAAGCCGCACGCGCCCGCGCGCACCGTCTGGACGAGACGGTTCAGCGGTTCGTCCAGCCCGAAGACCGCGTCGCGACCCGTGCCGAGCGGATCCTCGAACAGCTTCCAGCGCCGCACGCCGCGACGGCCGGTCGGCTCCTCGCTGCCGTGCGACTGGATCATGTCGTACAGCCGCTGCCAGGCGTTGCGCGCAACGAGCGGGTTGCGCTCGAGGATCGCCAGGTAGTCCTGGAAGCTCCCCTCCCAGTTCAACGCCTGGAAGCGGGTCTGTTCGCGGTCGGTCTGGACGAGGTCGTAGAGCTCTCTTCCGTCGGTCATGGAGGTCTCGATTCCCGGCTCGGAGGCCGGAACGGGCGTTCGGGGACGGTCGCTGGTCCTCCTTCGACCGGGTCGAAGGCGGGGCTCAAGCGTCCGGCGCACGGGCGACGCCCGAGACCCGCCCTTGGGAGGCGGAGGCTCTCATGGGCCCTCCGAGCGCCTTCCGCCAGTCCGCGAGAGCCAATCCGCGGTCCCCGGCGCGAGGGATCCGCCGATTCGCCGCCTGCGCGCGCCGCGCGGACCGCGCGCGGGACCGGACCGCGACTCGCGCCGGAAAGCGCGTTCGGTATCCTGCGCCCATGTCGCGCTTCCTCCCCCTGATCGCCGCCTTCGCCTCCGCCTGCGCGGGCGGCGACGCCCCCGCCCCCGACGAGGGCCCCCAGGCCGCCGAGGGCCCCGCCTTCGACGCCCAGCGCGCCTGGACGCACCTGAAGGCGCAGGTCGCCATCGGGCCCCGCCACTCCGGCTCCGAGGGCGCCGAGCGCACCCGCGAGTACCTGGAGGAGCACCTCGAGGCGGCCGGCCTGACGCCGGTGCGCGAGGCCTTCACCGCCGTCACGCCGGTCGGCTCGATCGAGTTCTGCAACCTCTACGTCGACCTCCCCGGCACCGGGGGCGAGGACCAGCCCATCTTCGTGATCGCGTCGCACTACGACACGAAGCGCCTGGGTCCGAACTTCGTCGGCGCGAACGACGGCGGGTCCAGCACGGCGGTGCTGCTCGAGCTCGCGCGCGTCGTCGCGGAGGGCCCGAAGCGCCCGGTGACCTACCGCTTCCTGTTCCTCGACGGCGAGGAGGCCGTGCGCGAGCAGTGGCGCGACCCCGACAACCGCTACGGATCCAAGTACCACGTCGAGCGCATCAAGAAGCAGGGCCTCGACGCGCGCGTGAAGATCTGCGTGCTGCTCGACATGGTCGGCGACAAGGACCTGAAGCTGACGCTGGACCAGTACTCCGACGAGGACCTCGTCGCCCTGTTCGAGCGCACGGCCAAGCAGAACGACCTGGGGCGGTACGTTTGGTCCGCGCGCATGCCGGTGCTGGACGACCACATCTCGTTCAGCGAGGGCCTGTCGATCCCCGTGATCGACCTGATCGACTTCCAGTACGGCCCGCGCAACGCCTGGTGGCACACCGACGAGGACTCGCTGGACAAGTGCTCCGCCGAGAGCCTGGGCGTGACCGGCACGCTCGTGCTCGCCGCGCTGCCGGAGCTCGAGACGGCGTACGGGAAGTGAGCCCCGGCGCCTCCCCGCGCCCGCCCCGCCGACCAAGCAGAGGACCCCGCAGCGTCGCCGCCGCGGGGTCCTCTTCGTTCGTGCGTGTCGCGCGCGATCAGCCCATGCCGGAGGCGACGGCCTTGCGCGCGTTCTCGATGCGCTCCTTCGACGTGCGGCGCAGGTCGCGCGTCAGGCCCACCTTCGACAGCGTGTAGACCCACCACTTGGTCGGGTCGAAGTGGTACCAGCGCACGCCGTTGCGGTAGTCGGCCTGGAACTTGTGATGGAAGTTGTGGTAGCCCTCGCCCATCGTGATCAGCGCCGCCAGGAACGAGTCCCGCGCGCTGCTGCGCGTCGAGTAGGGCTGGCTGCCGATCATGTGCGTGAAGGAGTTGACCGAGAAGGTCGCGTGCCACTGCAGGATCAGGCGCAGGAAGCCGGCGACGAACAGCGCGCCCCACGGGTCGCCCCACAGGAGGCCCAGGCAGAAGGGCAGCACGGCGCCGAAGAGGATCGCCAGCGGCACGTAGAACTTGTGCTGGAAGCGCACCAGCGGGTCGTCGAGCAGGTCGCGCACCTTCGCCGGTTCGATCTCGCGATCGTCGCGGTACAGGATCCACGCGATGTGCGCCCACCAGAAGCCCTGGCCGATGTTGTACGGATCGTCGTGCGTGTCCGTCTTGGCGTGGTGGATGCGGTGGTCGTAGGACCACTTCAGCGCCGAGTTCTGCACGCCGGCCGCGCCGAACAGCAGGTAGAAGAGGCGCAGGGGCCAGCGCGCCTTGTACGTCGGGTGCGAGAACAGGCGGTGGTAGCCGCCCGTGATCGACAGCGACGCGAAGACCAGCCACACGAACGCCAGGACCAGCGTCTGCCAGTGGAAGTCGGCGAAGATGAGCCAGAAGACGCCGACCAACCCCAGGAGGTGGGCGGTGGCGATGAAGAGCGTGTTCGTCCAGTCGAGCGAACGTGCCGCGGTACGGGTAGTCATGAGCGTACTCCGGGCGGAGGTCGGTGCTCCGCCGGGCCTGTCGGCGCCTCGTGCGGGGGGAGTTGAGGAGGCAAGGTCGGCTGGGACTCGATGGCGGGAAGCCTAGCCCGCGCCGGGGATCGGGTCCAGGGTCGCGATGGTCGTCGACCAGCGGCGTCCCCGGCCGCGGAACGGCCCCGAGAGGGTACGCACTGCGCGCGCCGAGCGAACCCCATTCACGAAAAGCGGGGCCGCGCTCCCCCCCCCGCCCTCAGGAGAACCAGCGGTCGCCCCAGCGGGCGAGGTTCCAGAGGGGCCAGGCCAGGTTCCAGCGGGCCGTGGGGGCGCTCGCGACGGCCTCCAGGGCCTCCGGGCGCGTCAGGGCCCGCAGGAAGGGCGACTCGACCAGGCGGCCGCCGATGCCCTCCATCCACGCCTGGAAGGGCAGCGGGAAGGACGCCTTGGGGCGCCGCAGGACCTCGCCGGGCACCAGGCCGCGGGCGGCGGCGCGCAGGCAGACCTTCGTGCGGTCCGCCTCCGCCCCGCCGGTCGGGGCGCCGGGCACGGTCGCGCCGCCGGCGGCGACCCCGGCGGTCGCGGGCCGGTACTTCGCCCGCATCGGCAGCGACTCGGCGAAGCGCCAGACCTCGACGTCGGCGAAGGGCGTGCGCCCCTCCACCGAGGCGAGCATCGTCGCCGTGTCCAGCCGCTGCAGCAGGCCGGCCAGGTTCACGCGCCGCAAGAAGCGCGCGTGTACGTCCATCGCGTCCGCGTGCGGCCCGGCGTCCGCCGCGCAGGCCTCGTACGCGCGCTGGTAGGTCGCGAGCAGCGCGCGGTCGTCCTCCAGCGCCGCCCACCACTCCGGGTGCAGGAGCGCCGCCTTGTCCGCGGGCGCGACCCACGAGGTCGTCGCGAGTTGCAGCGCGCCGCCGTGCGCCGGGTCGGGGTGCTCCAGCGTCACCGCCTGCAGCGCGTCGAGCGGTCCCGCGTAGCCCGCGAACAGCTCGTCGGCGCCCTCGCCGGACAAGGTCACGACGCAACCGTCCTCGCGCAGCCTCGTCGCCACGCGGCGGATCGCCACCTCATTCGGCGTCGACAGCGGCACGCCGAGCAGGTCGACCATCTCGCCCCACTCGTCCACGAAGTCGTCGCGCGTGAGGCGGGCCTCCGCGTGCCGCGTCCCGAGCGCCGCCGCGGCGCGCGCGCCGAAGCCCAGGTCGGACTGCGCCAGCTCCTCGGGCGGGCCGTCCGCGCCGGCGCAGTACGACCGCAGGTCCGGCGTCGTCTCCTTCGCGAGCGCGGCGACGAACGCGCTGTCCACGCCGCCCGACAGCAGCGTGCAGACCGGCACGTCCGCGACCAGGTGGCGGTGCACGGAGTCGCGCAACACCTCGCGCAGCTCCGCCGCGGCGTCCTCGTCGTCGACCAGGTCGCCGCGCACCGCCGGGCCGCGCGCGTAGGTCTCGACCTCCGGGCGCAGGACGTCGGCGTCGAACGCGCACCGCATCAAGCGACCCGGCTCGAGCGCGTAGACGCCTTCGAACAGCGTGTCCGACCCCAGCACCGTGCGGATCGTCGACAGGTACGCCGACACCATGTCGAGGTTCGGGCGCCGGTCGACGCGCGGCAGCGCCAGCAGCGACGGCACCTCGCTGGCGAACGCCAGCTCGTCGGCGTCGCACCACACGTACAGCGGCTTGATGCCGAGCGGATCGCGCGCCAGCGTCAGCCGCCGCTCGCGCGCGTCGTACACCGCGATCGCGAACATGCCGCGCAAGCGCTCGAACGCGCCGTCGCCCCAGGCCTGGAAGGCGACCAGCGCGGTCTCCGTATCACAGTCGGTGCGCCAACCGCCCGAGGGCCGGCCGAGGTGCTCGAGCTCCGCGCGCAGCTCCGCGTCGTTGTAGAGCTCGCCGTTGTAGACGATCGTGTAGCGCCCGTCGGTCGAGCGCATCGGTTGTCCGGCCTCGCCCCCGTGGTCGCGGATCGACAGGCGTCGGTGCGCGAGGACCGCGTTCTCGTGCCGCCAGATCCCCGCCGCGTCGGGCCCCCGCCGCCAGGACAGGTCCCGCGCGCGGGCGACGTCCGCGTCGGAGAGGGAGGGCACACGCCCGACGCGAGCGACGAGACCGAGGAGTCCGCACATGCCGCCGTTCTCGGACGGCGGTGTCTCGGGATGAGCGAGAAGCGGCGATTTCGCCCCGGGGGGCCGGGCGGACCCCTACCGGGCCGGCGGCGCCGCGCGCCGGAAGACGCCCAGCAGCGGCCGGTGGTCGGCGCCCTCGCCGTCCCCCAGCTCGACCCGCGTGCACTCGAGGTCCGGCGTGTGGAAGAGGTAGTCGATGCGCACCAGCGGCGGCGTCTTCAGCCAGTGGTGGCGCCGCGTGCTGGGGAAGCCGAAGCCCGGGCCGGCGCCCGCCTCGCGCCAGGCGTCGCGCACGCCGGCGTCGACGATGTCCCGGTAGAGGGGCGAGCGCTCGGTCGTGTTGACGTCCCCCACGACCAGGCTCGACCCGCGCGCGGCGGCGCGGCGCGCGAGCGCGACGTAGCCGGGCGCCTCCCACCACGCGCGCCCCAGCTTCGCGAGCATCGCGCTGGCGTGCACCGAGTCGACGTGGAGCGGCGCGCCGTCGAACGCGAGCACGACCTCGGCGCGCGCCTCCGTCACCCCCAGCCGCGCGCCGCCCGCGCCCGTCACGCGCGTCGCGACCTCCGCCCGCTCGAGCGGCAGGCGCGAGAGCCACGCCTTCGCGCGGATCGGGCGCTCCGCCGCGCCGAAGCCGTGGTGCGGGTACTCCGCGCCCAGCCGGCGGACGAGCTGCGCGTGCACCTCCTGGGTCGGCTCCTGCAGGAGGACCAGGTCGGGGTCGAGCCGCCGGATCTCGTCCGCGACGAGGTCGACGCGCGCCAGGCGGAAGCCCAGGTTCCACGTCAACACGCGCAGCTCGGCGCGCTCGTCCGGCGGCGGCGTCGCGCGCGCGGGCGCGAGCCACGGGCCGCAGTCCACCGCGAGCGCGATCACCGGCGCGAGCGCGAGCGCGCCCATGCGCGGCGCGCGGCGGAGCGCCGCGTACGCGAGCACCAGCGGCGCCGGCGCCAGCCACGCGTAGGAGAGGTGCGTCGCGACCAGCACCGGCCAGAAGCGGTCGCCCGTCGCGTAGCGCGCGACGAGCAGCAGGACCGCGACCACGACGTAGGTCCACGCCGTCGTCCGGACCGCGCGGCGCAACAGCCGGCGCGCGAGCGGTGGTCGCGCGCCGGGCTGCATGGCGCGGGGCTGCATGGCGCGGGGCCGTCCGGCGTCGGGGGTCACTCGGCCCGCGATTCGCGCGCCGCGCCGGCGCCGGCGATGCCGGTCGCGCCTTCACGGTCGCGTTCGCCGTCGCGCGCCTCGCCGCCGGACGCGCGCTCGGCGTGCGCCGGCCGGATCTCGACGACGGGCTCGCCGCTCTCGGGATCCAGCTCCGCGCGGACGGGCGCCGCGTCCTCGCCGGTCGCGCCCTCTTCGGTCACGACCGTCGCGTCGCCGTTCGCGTGCGCGGCCGCGTCATCAGCGTCCTCGGTCGCTTCCAGGGTCGCCTCCGCGCCCGCGTCCGGCGCTTCCGCCACCGCGCGCGGCTCGGGGTCGCCGAAGTCCGGGACGAAGTCGTCCTTGTTGCCGTAGTCCGAGGTGTCGGGCGCCTCCAGCAGCGAGGGGCTCGCCGCCTCCGCCTTGCCCGTCGCCTCGGGCACGAAGTCGTCGACCTCGGCGAGCTGCACCGCCACCTGACGCGAGATGCCCTTGGTCTGCATCGTCACGCCGTACAGGCTGTCGCACGCGCCCATCGTGCCCTTGTTGTGCGTCACGACGACGAACTGCGTGTCCGCGCGGAAGCCCTCGAGCATCGCGAGGAAGCGCTGGATGTTCGCGTCGTCGAGCGCCGCGTCCACCTCGTCGAGCACGCAGAACGGGCTCGGTCGCGCGTCGAAGACGGCGAACAGCAGCGCGAGCGCCGTCATCGTGCGCTGACCGCCGGACAGCAGGCCGATCGGCAGCATCTCGCGGCCCGGCGGGCGCGCGGAGATCTCGACGCCGGCCTCCAGCACGGGCTCGCCCTCGGCGAGCACGACGTCCGCCTTCCCGCCGCCGAACAGCTGGCGGAAGATGCGCTGGAAGTTGCCGCGCACCTCCTGGAAGGTCGCGAGGAACAGGCGCTCGCTCTCCTCCTCGATGCGCTTGATCGTCTCGTTCAGCGTGCGCTTCGACTTCTCGAGGTCGGCGATCTGCTCCTCGAGGAAGTTCAGGCGACCCTCGACCTCTTCGAGCTCGTCGAGCGCCTCCATGTTCACCGGACCCATGCGGTCCAGCTGCGACTTCAGCTCGCGCACGGCGCGCTCCAGGCCGGAGAGCGCCGACGCCGCGGCGAGCTCCTCCTCGGGCTCGAAGCCCTCCAGCAGGCCCTCGCACTCGAGGCCCAGCTCGTCCTCGGCGCGGCGCACCACTTCCTCGCGGGACAGCGCGATGCGTTGTTCCTCGAGGCGGCCGTCCGACAGCTCGGCGCCGCTCGCCTCCAGCTGGCGCGTGACCACGTCGCGCTTCTTGCGCAGCGCGTCCAGCGCCTCGTTCTCGCGCGCGGCGTGCTCGCGCAGCTCGCGCACCTGCTCGTCGACGCGCGCGCGCTCGGCGAGCACCTCGGCGCTCTTGCGCGCCAGCTCCTCGCTCTCGGCCGTGCCGGCGCGCGCGCTCTCGTTCGACTCGTTCGACAGGCGCAGCGCGCGCTCCAGCTCGTTCGCGCCGTCGGCGATCACCCGCTCGAGGTCCTCGATGCGGCGGCAGGCGGCGGCGAACAGCTCCTCGACGCGCGTCTTCGCGACGCGGGCCTCGCCCTCCTCGCGGACGGTGCGCTCGCGCGCCTCCTCGACCTCGCGGCGTCGCTCGGTCAGCTCTTGCAGCTTCGCGTTCTCGACCTCGAAGCGCGCCTCGACGTCGGTCAGCGTCGCGCGCGCCTCGCGCTCGGCCTCCTCCATCCGGCGGCGCTCCTCGATCACGCCGGCGCTCTCGTGCTCGAGCGCGGCCAGCGAGGTCGCCAGGTGCTGCGCGCGCGCGTCCGCGGACTGGCAGGCGGCGCGGCCGTCCACCAGCGCCTGCTTCGCCGCGTCCCACGCGCGCCGCGCGGCCGCCTGTTCGCCGCGCAGGGACTCGCGCTCGCCGCGCAGGCGCGCGAGGTCGCCCTCCAGGCGCGTCGCCTGTTCTTCCAGCGCGCGCAGTTCCTCGCGCTTCTCCGCCGCGCTCGACCGCCGGCCGACCGCGCCCTGCGCCAGCGTGCGCGCGCCGCCGATCACGCCGACCGCGTCGACCAGCTCGCCCTCCGGCGTCACCGCGCGCCAGCCGGGCGCGAGGCGCACGACGGTCGCGGCGGTCTCGAGGTCCAGGACGAGCAGCACGTCGCCGCACAGCGCGTCGGCCAGCGGCGCGAACGCGTCGTCGCACCGCACCGCGTCGCGCAAGCGGCCGAGCACGCGCTCGCCGAGCTCGGCCAGCGCTTCCGGCGCGGCGGGCGCGCTGCGGCGACCGAGGCCGCCTTGCACGGCCAGCGCCGCCTGTCCTTCGATGCCCTCGCGCATCCACTCGGCCAGCAGCGACGCGCCCTCGGGCCCGTCGACGACGAGCGCGCGCGAGCGCTCGCCAAGCACCGCGTCCAGCGCGCGCGCGCTGCGCGTGTCCGTCACGAGGTGGTCGGCGAGCAGGCCGCGCAAGCGGTCCGCGCCGCACGGTCCGCGGCCTTCCTGCACCGCCTCCAGCAGCGCGCGCGAGCCGGCGTCCAGGTCGGCGAGCTCGCGCTCGCGGTCCAGCAGCGACTGGATCGCGCTCTCGCGCGCCGTCGTCTCGAGCTCGACGCGGTTGCGCTCCGCCTCCAGCTCGCGGATGGCGGTGTCGAGGCGCTCCGCGGACGTCTCCAGCTCGCCGTGCTGTCGCTCGGCCTCGCGCTCGGCGACCTCCAGGTCCGCGATCGCGACGCGCGCGCGGTCCGCCTCGGTCTCGGCCGCGTTCGCCTGCGCGCGCGACTCCTCGAGCCGCGCGGTGACGCGCTCGTAGCGCTCCTGGAACGGCCCCGCGGCGTTCTCCAGGTGACGGATGGTGTTCGCCGCCTCGGTCTTCTCGTGCAGGAGCCCCAGCACGACCTCGTTCTGCTGTTCGGCCTCGGCGCGCAGCTCGCGGAAGGCGCGGTTCGCCTCGGTGCGCTCGGCGACCTTGCGCTCCTCCTCGCCGCGGGCGCGCGCCGTCTCCTCCTCCAGCTCGTCGCGGCGGGCGCGGTCCTCGGCGAGGCGCGCGCGACGCTCCTCGAGCTGCGTCTCGAGCTCGGTGGCGCGCTCGGCCTCGTCGCGCGCGGTGCCTTCCCACGACGTCACGCGCGCCGCGAGCTGGTTCTTGCGCTCGTCCAGCGCGCGGCAGTCGCCCGCCAGCCGCGACGCCTCGGCGACGAGGCGGTCGAGGTTCGACGCGAGGCCCGCGCGCTCCTCCTCGAGCACCGCCAGGTCCGCGTCGGACGCGTCGCGGTCGGCGCGCAGCGCGTCGACCTTCTTCTCCAGCTCCTCGATGTTCGCGACGCAGGTGTCCAGCGCGCCGGAGAAGCCGAACAGCTGGTGCTTCACGAGGCGCGTCTTCTGCGTCTCCCACTCGTCGCGCGCGGCGACGTAGCGCTCGGCCTTGCCGGCCTGGATCTTCAACGAGCGCACGCGCGAGCGCAGCTCGCCGACGACGTCCTCGAGGCGCGCCAGGTCCTGCTCGACGCGGTTCAGGCGCAGCTGCGTCTCGTGCTTGCGCTGGCGGTAGCGCGAGATGCCGGCGGCCTCCTCGAAGATCTTGCGGCGCTCGACGGCGTTCGCCGACAGCACCGCGTCGATGCGCCCCTGCTCCAGCACCGAGTAGCCGCGGCTGCCCATGCCGGTGTCGAACAGCATCTCGCGCACGTCCTTCAAGCGCACGCGCTGTCCGTCGATCAGGTACTCGCCCTCGCCGCTCTTGAACACGCGGCGCGTGATCGAGATCTCGGGTCCGCGGTCCTCCACCGTCTCGCACGAGTTGTCGAGGACCAGCGTGCCCTCGGCCACCGACATCGACGAGCGGCTCTGGCAGCCCTTGAAGATGACGTCGGTCATCTCCTTGCCGCGCATCGACGTCGGCCGTTGCTCGCCGAGGATCCAGCGCACCGCGTCGACCACGTTGCTCTTGCCGCAGCCGTTCGGACCCACGACGCCCGTGAGGGTGTCGTCGTGGAACTCGAAGACGGTGCGGTCGGCGAAGGACTTGAAGCCCAGCAGTTCGAGGCGTTTCAGGCGCATGTAGCGGGAGTCGGGGGGAGCGTGAGCGAGGGATGCTACGGGAAGAGGGTCGCCGAGGCGCCGTCCGGGTCGTGGGAAGCGAGGCCGCCGCCGGTGCGCTGCGCGCGCAGGGAGTCGAAGCGCTCCCAGGTCGCGACGAGCGAGGTCACCGCTTCGCGCGGCGCGACGCCGCGCTGTTGCGCCGGCGACCAGCAGCCGACCGGGACCGTGGCGAGCAATTCGGCCATCTCGCGACCGCCGGCCTTCTCGTGGCCGTCGATGCGGAAGCCGGCGGAGTAGGGTTCGCCCGCCGGCTCGACGTCGCGGCCGTCGCCGAACAGCAGGCGTTGGTTGGGTCGCGCGTCGCGCTCGTCCAGGCGCGCGAAGCGGCGCGCGGCGCGCTCGCCGAAGGACGGCGACAGCGTGACGGACAGGCCGCGGTCGGCGGAGAAGCGCCGCGCCGCTTCGGACAGGAAGCCCAGGAGCCGCGCGCCTTGTTGCGGGCGCAGCTCGCCGTCGCCCAGGAGGCGCAGCGCCTCGCGCAGGCCGACCGGCGACAGCGCGTAGGCGACGCGACCGCGCGCCTCGCCGGAGCGCGCGGCGCGGTGCTCGCGCTGGAAGCGCGCCAGCGCGGCGAGCGCGTCGACGGACTCCTCCACCAGCGAGGCCAGGCTCTCGAGCGCGAGGTCCTCGCGCCACGGTCCCGCGCGGCGCGCGACGCGCGGCAGGTTCAGCGCGACGCTGCCGCCGCAGGCCAGCGCGCCCTGCTCGCGGCCGCGGCGCCGGCACCCGGGCCCGGCGAACAGCTCCTCGGCGCGGCTCCAGGTCGGCACCAGCGCGCCGGACTCCAGCGCGCGCTCGACCAGCGGCCGCGCGTCGGCGTCCTGCGCCAGCAGCGCGCGCAGCTCGGCGCGGTCCACGAACAAGCGCGGACCCGGCCCCGCGGGCGCGGCGTCCTCCAGCTCGACGAAGGCCTCCAGCACGCGCGCGAGCACCGCCGGCGTCCGCGCGATCGGCGACGCCAGGTCGATGCGACGGCCGCTCGCGTGCGCGACCGCGCGCAAGGCGGACAGCCACCCGCCGAGCGCGCCGAAGGCGTCGGCGCGCGCGCCCTTCGCGAGCGACGCGAGCAGGCCGGCGGGCGCTTCGAGCACGAGGCCGCGCGACACCGACGCCGCCAGCCCCGCGAGTTGATCGAGCAACTCGTAGGCCGCGCGCGCGCCCGGCTTGCCGCGCAGGTAGAGGTCGGTCGGGATCGCCTGCACCAGGTGCAAGTGCGGACGCGCGAGGTCGACGAGCTCGAAGTCGCCCGCCAGGTGGCGCTCCGCGGCCGCGTCCCCCAGCACCTCGTCGACGGCGTAGCGCGTCAGGATCTCGCCCGCGATCACGCCTTCGACGCCCGCGTCGGCGATGCGCTCGCCCGGCGCGACGCGCGGCGGACCGCTGCCGACCGGCAGCGGCGCGGGCCCGTGTTCCAGGAGCTGGCGCAGGTCGTGGCGCGGCAGCGCGACGGGCTCGTGGCGCGCCAGCGCGTGGTCCAGCCCCATCGCGACGAGCTCGTTGTCGACCAGCTCGCGCACGAGCGTCGTCGACAGGCGCTTCGTGCCGCTCTTCAGCACGCGGTCCTCGACGCGCGCGGCGACTTCCTCCGCCAGCTCGCGCGACAGCTCGGCCTCCTCGACCAGCGCCGCGACGATGCGCGCCTTCGACCACGGCACCGAGCCGCCGGACTCGCGCACGCGCAGCGAGCGCAGCGCGCGCTCGGCGTTCGCGTCGCCGTCGCCGTGCACCGACAGCGCCTCGCGCGCCCGCGCGCGGCGGTCGCGGTACAGGATGTAGGCCTTGCCGGTCGCGGCCCGCCCCATCTCGATCAGCGCCTTCTCGACGAGGTCCTGGATCTCCTCGATGTCGGGGATCGCCTCGGCGCGCACGCCGTCCTCGTCCCCCGCGAAGAAGCCCTCGTCCGCGTCGCCGCGGCGGCGACCGGCGTAGTAGCGCGCGAGGGTCAGCTCGACGAGGTCCGCGACCTCCGCCGCCAGGCCGTCGTCCGACTCACCGACCGCGGCCTGCGCCGCCAGCACCGCGCTCGACACCTTGCCCTTGTCGAAGAGCACCTCGCGGCCGTCGCGCTTGCGCACGCGGCGGATGCTCACCGCTCGGCCCCCGTGGTCGTCCGCGGGACGGGCGTCATCGCGTGCCCTCCCGGTCCAGCATCGGGCGCAGCTCCTCGAGGAACTGCGAGATGTCCCGGAACTCGCGGTAGACGGACGCGAAGCGCAGGTAGGCGACCGGGTCCAGGTCCTTCAGCGCGTCCATGACGAGCGTCCCGATCACCGTGGAGGGCACCTCGCGGTCGTAGTCCTCCTGGATCTTCTGCTCGATCGAGCGCGTCACCGACTCGAGGTCCTCGGTCGCGACCGAGAGCTTCTCGCAGGCCTTCACCATGCCCGCCAGGATGCGGTCGCGGTCGAAGCGCACCCGCTCGCCGCTCTTCTTCACCACCCGCAGCGGGGTGTCCTCGATGCGCTCGTAGGTCGTGTAGCGCAGGTGGCAGGACAGGCACTCGCGGCGGCGACGGATCACCGTGCCCTCCGCCGAGGTCCGGGAGTCGACCACGCGGTCGTTGTCGTGCTTGCAGCGAGGGCATCTCATGGGCGTCGCGTGGCCGAGGAGGCAGGAAAGCACGCTACATCTTGTGTGTCAATGCGGCCGCTACCCATCCGGAAGAGCGATCCCGACGTGGGACGGGCCCGCCGGGGCCGCCGCGCTCACTTGCCGATGCAGAACTGCCCGAAGATGCGGTCCAGGAGGTCCTCCGGGGTGGTCCGGCCGCCGATCGCGTCCAGGCGGGCGGTCGCCTCGCGGAGGCCCTCCGCGACCAGGTCCAGGGGCGCGCCGGCGGCCAGCTCCCCCGCCGCGGCCTCGACCCGCGCCGCGGCCGCGCGGAGGGCCTCGCGGTGGCGCGCGGAGAGCTCGCGGGCCTCGCCGCCCCCCCCGAGCGCCTCGGGCCGCCCGAGCGCCGCGGCAGTTGCGGGCGCCGCGGCAGCTGCGGGCGCCGCGGCAGCTGCGGGCGCCGCGGCAGTCGCGGGCGCCGCCGCGAGGCCCAGGGCCGCCGCGACGCCCGCGGCGAGCTCGTCCAGCCCCGCGCCCGTCGCGGCCGAGACCGCGGCGGCCCCCGCCAGGCGCTCGGTCAGCGCGGCGGGCGGCGCGGGGGCGGCGCCGGGGCGGTCCACCTGGTTCCAGACCAGGTAGCGCGCGCCGCCGGCCGCGAGGGCCTCACGCTCGGCGACCAGATCGTCCGCGGGGCGGCGGGCGTCGACGACCCACAGCGCCAGGTCGGCGGCCTCGCGCAGCGCGCGCGCGCGGTCCTGGGCCTCGCGCTCGACGGCCCCGTCGGGCGCGACCGCGCCGGCGGTGTCCCACAGCTCGACCTCGGCGTCCCCCGCGCGCCAGGTCGTGCGCAACGCGTCGCGGGTCGTTCCCACGCGACCGGACACGAGCGCGTCGGCGCCGGCCAGGCGGTTGTACAGCCGGCTCTTGCCCGCGTTCGGCGCGCCGACCAGCACGACCTGCGGCAGGCCGGAGCGCGGCGCGCGCGCGGACTCCCACGCGAGCGCCTCGCGCAGGCCCTCGAGCACCGCGTCGGTGCGCGCGCGCAACTCGTCCTCGGGGACGTGGCCGGTGTCGGTCTCGTCGAAGTCCAGGCTGGCCTCGCACAGCGCGCGCAAGGCGTCGAGCCCGGCGCGCAGCGCGTCGATGCGGTCGGCGAGCCCGCCGGCGAGGAGCTGCGAGGCGGCGCGGCGCTCGGCCTCGGAGCGCGCGGTGACGAGCGACAGCACGCCCTCGGCGCGCGTCAGGTCGAGCCGACCGGACAGGAAGGCGCGGCGCGTGAACTCGCCGGGCTCCGCCGGCTGCGCGCCGAGTCGCAGCAAGCGCTCGAGCGCGGCGGCGACGAGCGGCGGCGAGCCCACGAGGTGGAACTCGGCGACGTCCTCGCGCGTGTAGGAGCCCGGGCCGGGCATCCACACCAGCATCGCGGGTTGCGTGCCGCGGCCGTCGTCGAAGCGGCCGAGGGTGATCCCGCGCGCGGACGGGGTGAAGCCCTCGCCGTCGCGCGCGTCCCCCGGGGCGCCGTCCGCGACGAACGCGCCGCGCACCAGGTCCGCCGCGCGCGGTCCGGACACGCGCAGCACGGCGCGCGCCCCGCCGCCCGGCGGGGACGCGACCGCGGCGATGGTCGCGCCCGCGTTCACCGGGACATCAGCGGCGCTTGCCGCCCTTGCCGGCGCCGGCCATGCGCTTCGCCTGCTTCGCCTCGAGTTCCTTGATCTTCTCGCGTTGCGCTTCCGCGAGTCGCGCCATGAAGCCGTCCTTCTTGCGCGGCTTCTCGGTGTCGTCGATCGGCCAGATCTTCTTGATGACCTTGATCTCCGCGATGCCCCACGCCGAGCTCGTGATCATGTAGAGCGACAGGCCGGCGGCGTAGTTGTAGAGGAAGAGGCCGAACGCGATCGGCATCCACATCATCATCTTCTGCATCCGCGCCTGCTGCTCGTCGGTCGGCGTCGGCATCGAGCGCTGTTGCCAGATCCACAGCACGACCATCATCAGCGGCAGGACGTTCAGGTACTCCAGCCCGATCTCGCCGAAGATCGGCACCGGCACGCTGAAGTCGAGGCGCATCAGGCGGTCCGGCTCCGACAGGTCGCGGATCCACCCGATGAACGGCTGCTGGCGCAGGTCGAACGACAGGCGCAGCGCGGCGAACAGGCCGATGAAGACCGGGAACTGCAAGAAGATCGGCAAGCAGCCGCCGAGCGGCGGGAAGGCGCCCTCTTCCTGCATCAACCGCGTCTGCTCCTGGCGCAGCGTCTGCGGGTCGTCCTTGTGCTTCTTCTTGAGCTCGTCGATCTTCGGCTGGACGCGCTTCATCTTCGTCTGGAAGCGCGCCATCGCCGTCTGCGAGCGGCGGTTGATCGGGAACAGCGCCAGGCGGACGGTGAGCGTCATCAGGATGATCGCCCAGCCCCAGTTCCTGACGATGCCGTGGAAGAAGCCGAGGATCCCGAGGATCGGCCGCGCGATCCAGTCGAACATCCCGAGCTCTTCGTCGATCAGCTCCTGCAGGTCGGGGTTCGTCGCGACGAGCTCCTCGTGGCGCTTCGGGCCCGCGAAGACCTCGAGGCGCGTCACGCTCGTCTCACCGACCTCCGGAACCGCCAGCAGGAGCTGCAGGTCCGCCGCGATCGTGCGCCAGCCCTCGGCCGCGTCCGCGCGGTTCGCCAGCGCCCAGTCCTCGTCGAAGACCGCGCGCCAGGTCGCGCCCTTCAGCGAGCGCGGATCCTGGCCCTCGGCCGGCGAGACGAAGAACGCGAAGTACTTGTTGTGCGCGCCGACGAAGCTCAGCTCGCCGGGGCCCGACAGGTCGCCCGTGCGCTCGTTGCCCGGCTTGACGCGGCGCACCTGCTGGTCGACGTGCACCGTGCCGTCGGGCTCGCGGTAGCCGGCGCTGGCGTTCGGGCCCTCGTACCACGACGCCTCGCTCGGCGGCACGCTGTCGGCGGTCACCAGGCGGAACTGCGCCGCGCCCGCGACGCCGTCGGCGGAGACGTTCTCGATGCCCAGGTCGAGCGCGAAGCGGTGCGCGCCCGCGACGGCCGTCAGCGTCTTGGTGAACACGACGCCGCTGCCGGGCGCGTACTCGAAGCGCACGCCGGTCGCCGCGCCGGCGCCGTCGCGCAGCACCTCGTGCCGCCACAACGCCTGTCCCATGTCCTCCGTCAGGAGGCGCTTCGCCGACTCGCTCGCGGTCCACACCAGCGACCCCGTCGGCCCCTGGTGCGTCTGCACCGAGCGCACGATCGTCACCCAGTGGCTCGCGTCCGCGCGCTCCTCGTCGGTGCGGTCGACGGCGTCGAAGAAGTCCGCCGCCTTCAGCTCCAGCAGCTGCGCGCCCTTGTTCGTGAACTCGGCGCGGTACGACCCGGTCTCGCCGGGCCTTCCGAAGTCGACGACGAAGCGCTCCTCCGCCTCGGCGACGCGGCGCTCGGCGTCCTCGCGCGGCGCGGCGTAGTCGTCCTGCGCGACCGGCGCGCCGAACGGCGGCGCGGCGTCGACGGACGCGTCGTCCTTGTCACCGCGCAGCAGCGAGACCGCGAGCAACGCGATCGCCGACATCAACAGGATCAGGGGGAGTCGTTTCTCCACGGTGTCTTGGCCGGTGTCTTGGCCGGGGGTCTCGGCCGGAGTCTCGGAGTTCGATGTCGTCGACGAGCGCCTAGCGCCCGACGAGCAAGCGGTCGGCGAGGTAGTCGGGCAGCTCGGGCACCGCGCGGATGCCGTCGGCCGCCTTCTGGTGGTCGTAGTCGAGGCGCACGAACTGCACGCTGGCGCCGTCGAACATCACGTAGCTGAGGCGCGGGTCGCCGTCGCGCGGCTGGCCCACCGACCCCACGTTCACGATCGCGCGCAGCGCGCCCGACACGCCGAGCGCGTACGGCCCGTCCGTCCCGTTCGGGCGGAACAGGCGCCCGTCGCTGTAGTAGACGGCGGGCACGTGGCTGTGGCCGACGAAGCACACGTTGCGCTCCATCGCCTGGAAGTTCGCCTCCATCTTCGCCGTGTCGCGCACGTCGCGGGGCAGGAGGTACTCGCGCACGGGCTCGCGCGGGCCGCCGTGGGTGAACATCGCGACCTCGTCCGCACCCTTGGGCTGGATCGAG